>JAUVRS010000139.1 GCA_030597505.1 Desulfobacteraceae bacterium | reverse complement strand
GTTATGGTATCTACGTAGAAGTTTTTGAGATAGTAAGAAAAAGGATGTTCACAATTCGCCTGGGCTTCAGGGCGCACCGATTGGCCATGTTCCAACCTTCCGAGTAAAAAGGGGAGAACCCCGCCGGCATGGGAAAGGCAAATCTTTAGCTTTGGATAACGGTCAAAGACCCCTCCAAAGACGAACTGTGTTGCGGCTATGGTCGATTCCAGAGGATAAGCCAGAAAATTCACAATGTAGTAACGTCCCACGCGTTCGGTACCTGCAGGGTCATTCGGGTGTATAAAAATGGGGATGTCAAGCGTTTCCACTTTTTCAAAAAACGGTTGAAACTGTTCTTCATCAAACCCTTTACCATTCACATTAGAACCGGTTACCACACCTTTTAAGCCCAATTCTTCAACGGCATAAACAAGTTCCTTTACCGCAAGATCCGTATCCTGAAGCGGGATTGTTGCCAGGCCCACGGTTTTGACAGGATGTTTGCGAACCCCTTCGGCCGTGTGTTCATTGACCATTCGCGCCAGGTCGGCAGCGGCAGCGGGTTCTGCCCAATAAAAAAACATGGTCTGAGTCGGCTGCAATATACCTATATCCATACCAGCCGTCTTGAGGTCGGCGATATTTTCATCGAAATCACCCATTTTGCGGTTCCAATCCACACTTTTTTTGAGATTAATTTCTCCGGTTTCCTTTTGCATACCCGGTGGATAGATGTTGGTCGGTTTTACCGGATCTAACTTGGTTGCAACTGTCATGGCCTTTGGACAGTGGATATGTCGGTGGCAATCGATTTTTCTTACAGTCATGATTTTTCTCCTGTCCTAATCTTAACGTTTTTTCATTGGCAAAGCTTGATTTTTTTGCCCCTTTGATAAATTTACCCCCGCCCTTTCTTTTGTTCGAATGAGGGGAAAATCGCAAGTTTTGGGGTTCGAGGCGACGCTCCCGGTAAGGTTGGAATGGATGAAGCCAAATCCTAATGGTGACCTTGACGCGATGTTTTTGAAGCAACAGGTGAAAATATGGCCCGCCGTCTGAAAAGTTCTCGGTCACTTATCTCCTTGCACGCCTTTTTTGTCAGGGCACTGATCTTTTTGTTGCGTTTTTCAGATGCTTTATTAGACAGTTCCAAGAAATGCAGGCAATCATAAAAACAAAACTCCACGCATTTGGGTGCGCCATAGCACAGGTCACATTTTACAGCCATTGATTTTGGGAAAAATATTATGGCTCCAAACGGACAGGCGGTTGAGCAACGTCGACACCCAATACATTTATCCTTATCCACTTGAACAAATGGGTCACCGTCCTCGGTGGCAGTTTTAAAAATGGCCTCTGCCGGACAGACTGCCATACACATTGGATCTTCGCATTGAAGACAGACCGTCGGCTGTGACCACCCCTCCAATGCATCACCTATGACCTTAACCCGAGACCGCTCTGGGATAAATATGCCCTCTTTGGAGCTGGAACAGGCCAGTTCACATAGCCGACATCCCGTGCAATTTTCTTCCTTAATCACCAGAACCCTATTGCCCATAAGACCTCTTCATCCACCGGACCAACATTAGCGATTGAACGCAGAGAAGTCACAATCCAGGACCCCTATGTTGATCCCATCGCCTACCTCCTAAATCGTGACGGCCTGATCCTCATCAAATTTGAATTTGCCTATCGTCTCATCTGTGGGGACGCCTTTAGTGTCCCACCCACGCAAAAGATAATACTCCGCCCTCATTTTAAGAAAATTATCCTTTCCAATGACCTTTCCCTTGGATGGACCGCCTGGGTGGCTTTCTTCAAATACACGCACCGGTAGGGTGTCATCTTTAGAAGTCAGCCCCTCTCTAATATTGATACGTCTTATAAGCGTTTCTGTCATCTCGGCGCGGTCAAAAAGATCTTGATCGGAGTAATCCAGTCCCGTCACTGCATTTAGATACGCGGCCCAGTCATCGACACTCAGTGGTATGAATTTTCCGGGCATGTCACAAACAACGAGTGAATGCATGATGCTGTTCTCATTCATCAACCCTATGACCATTTCCGCTTTGCCCTCGGTCGTAAAAGGATTTACATCCCCAAGCACTTCTTTTGCCGGGGGCCAAGCCCTCCGGTGGCAAGCGCCTCTGGGTGTAACCGAATAGGTAATGGCAGACCCCCAGGCGGCCCGCGGATCATAGCCTGGGAACTCCAGTCCCTTGGAGTGCATGGCGAAATCCCCGGTCCCTTGGCCAAATGATCGGGCCATCTCCTTTACGCCTTTGGCGCAAAACGCCCCAAAGCCCTCTCTGTGTGCCATGAGTTTCAAGAGCTCAAGGGCGGCCTCATAATTCCCAAATGAAAGTTCCAACCCACCCGTATCCTCTTTTGTCAGGATCCCCCGTTCATAACACTCCATTGCAAAACCGATTATTACTCCGGCGGAAATTGTATCCATACCCAGGTCATCGCAAAGATAGTTGGCCTTTATGATTGCCGGCAGATAATCTATTGCCAGGTTGGAGCCCAACATGGCAAGGGTTTCGTATTCGGGTCCTTCTATTTTTAGACCCTCAAAGATCCCCTCCGAAACCTGGGTCATCCGGCTGCAGGATAGGAAACATCCATAACAGGCACGCTGTCGAATCGTGATGTCGGCAACACCGTCCTTGTCAATCTTCCCTATGGCCTCCTCATATTGCCCCGCAGAGAAATTGCGGGTGGGAAGCATTCCTGCAGGGTGCGTAATATTTAGTGTGAGAGGGGTGCCGTACCGGTGCCGGGCTTTCCCCACCGGGCTCTCTTTAAAGTCCCTGTAGTTGTCTTTGATAAGACTGTGAATCTTGATTATGTCGGCACAGGCGATGCCGCCACTGCCTTTCACCGCCAAACTCTTTAGATTCTTGGAGCCCATAACCGCCCCGGTGCCACCGCGACCGGCTTTTCGAAAATACTCACTGCCAACGCAACCACATTTGAGCAGGTTTTCCCCTGCCGGTCCAATGGTGATGACGCCGCAGTCCGGATGGAAATTCGTCTTGAGATAACTCTCTACTTCAAAAGCACCCTTGCCCCAAAGATGCCTTGCGTCGTGGAACCCTACGGCGTCGTCTTTAATTGTCACATAGACAGGTTTCTCGGCCTTGCCCGTGATAACCAGGCCATCGTATCCTGAAAATTTCATTTCCGAAGAGATCAGACCGCTCGAATAGCTCTCCAACCACCCCCCGGAGGCGGGTGATTTTGTAACGATGAGGTGTTTGCATCCACAGGGGGCCATGGTGCCGCTCAAAGGACCGGACAGGACCATAAAGACGTTTTCCGGCCCCAAGGGGTCTGCTTCAGGAGGGATGAGATCCCAGTAAAGTTTTGCCCCAAGACCCCGTCCGCCGATGTATTTCCTCAAAATTATTTCTGGTATAGGCACACACTTTGACGTTTTCTTGGTGAGATCAATATGTAAGAGTGCCCCTTTGTATCCACTAAGCACAGTAAATCCTCGCCGGCGTTTTTTTTACACAGTATGTCATTAAATCCTTACAGATTTGGTCCAGAAAATCTCTCTCGCAATTAACAATTCACTTCGCCTTTAGGCGGAAAAGTCTTAAGCAAATATTTCCCTTGGCTGAATATTGGAATTATAATGCCTTCCAAGAGTTGTTCGAAGGGCGAACCATGAAAAAGGACGTTATCGACGCGGTGCACAAACAGTAACTGACTTTAAGTCTTAATGAGCGTTTACGCTCGAAACAACCTACCGGCTTTAGCCGGTAAATCATTGAGTTCTTTTGTTTACAAAAATGGAATACCTGACGGCTCTTTAGCCAGCCGTTTTGAGCCCCATGCCTCTGCATTTGACCCAACCTATCCCCCTGCCAGTATGGTGGCGATTATAAGCTCATCTCCGTCTTTTAACGAAGTTTGAAAGTTGTCAGGAAGGGATAGTACGTTGCGGCCATTAACCAAAAGGCTCAAGCCCTTCTTCAGTTTTCCTTGTTCGAGCAACTCCTCGGCCATGGATAGACCATATTTTGTAACCAGGGCATTCAGCACATCTTTAACCCTAAAGCTCTTCCCTTCGACATTGTCTTTTCCACTGGGAAGGCTCCAGGTCAGGGCGCCTGCGGCAGTGATGTTAATAATCAAATTTACTTCCCGGTCCTTTCTGTAATTTCTCTTCCTCAGTCAACGGCTCATCCACATAGCACCGAAGTCCCGTCATAACAGTTCTATTTTCCATGTTTTTCCACACGAACTTTGCAACTGATCCCGTGGGCAAGCATGTTTTCATAATTGCAGGCCCGTTCGCAGATGGCGGCTATCTTGGCCGAGGCCTCCCGGGTGGCATATTGATAGGTGACAACCTTTAGGAACTTACCGACATACAGCCCTCCGGTATACCTTGCTGCTTTCATTGTCGGCAGGACATGATTTGTTCCAATGGATTTGTCCCCATAAGCCACGGTTGTTTCTTCACCAAGGAAGAGTGATCCATAGTTGCTGAGATTGTCGAGATAATATCGCCAATTTTCTGTCTGGACCTCCAGATGCTCCGGTGCCCAGACGTCACAGACTTCAACAGCCTCTTCGGGCGAGTCTACCAGGATGACTTCGCCGTTGTTTCTCCATGAGACCTCGGCTACCTCGCGGGTGGGGAGAGTTTTTAACTGTTTCTCCACTTCGGTCATGCTTTTCTCCGCAACATCCCTGGACAGAGAAACCAGGGCCTGGCGGGAGTTGGGGTCATGCTCAGCCTGTCCCAGGATGTCCGCGGCAACAATGTAAGGATCAGCTGTCTCATCAATCAAGATGAGAATCTCCGTGGGGCCTGCCAGAAGGTCTATCCCCACTCTGCCAAACAGCTGGCGTTTGGCCTCAGCCACATAGACATTGCCGGCCCCTACAATCATGTCCACCGGATCCAACCCCTCCATACCATAGGCCATTGCGGCCAGCGCCTGCACGCCTCCCATGCAAAAAATCTCATCGGCACCTGCGGCAGCCATCGAGTAAAGGGTGGCGGGATGGACCCCCTCTCCTTTTGTGGGGGGGGTGGCGGCGGTCACACGGTTTACCCCCGCAACTTTCGGGGTTACAATGGTCATATGGGCGGAAGCAAGCATGGGGTATCGACCCCCCGGGGTGTAGGAACCACTCGCCTGGACCGGTATTATCTTTTGCCCCAAATGAATCCCCGGCAGGGTTTCCGTCTCAAAGCCGACAATGACCTCCCGTTGCTTTTCGGCAAAGTTCCGGATTTGCGTCTGGCAGAAATCGATATCTTCCCGCTGTAAAGCAGAAAGGCTTTGGGTGGCCTTGTCGATCTCATCCTGAGAAATTCTAAAGCTCGGGGGATCCCAGTTGTCGAATTTTTTTGAATAGTAGCGCACTGCAGCCTCTCCTTCGCGCCGGACTTTGTCCAAGACTTCACGGACAGTGTCGGAGACGGCCTGAATGTCTTGTTCGGGTCTTTCCGTTGCTTCCTTTAGATAGATTGTCATTGTTTGTCTCCTCTTGAAGAAAAAGATGATGTTTTGGTCTCTTATACCCGGTTCATGACCTCCCTGCAACGGGACAGGATTGAAAGGACCTCGAAGGGTTCCTCGATCATTGGAAATGTGGGTACGTTTCTGGGTTCCAGAAAGGCCTTGGCCGCGTCCATGTGTTCCTTATCCCCCGAAAATGTCACGTATATGGGTTTTTCAGGGTATTTTTCAGCCAGTTCCACGATAAAGTCAAGGGGGGGGACACCGGTGTCCGTGGTTAACAGGAGAATGGGCACAACGGCATCCACATTGGGATCCTTGAGGACTGCCTCCATACCTTCCCCGTAACCGAATTCGACCCCGTGGACGGTCGCTGAAGCCCAGATGTCCACAGGGTTGCGCATCCTGATAAAGGGCGGGCTGATCTCCTGCAAACGCTGCCGGGTCTTTTCTTCAATGGCGGGGACTTCCAGACCCAGATGGTTTTGGCACAGATCGGTCATGACCACAAGCATGGCCCCGGAGGGTGCCAGAAAGCTTACGCGGTTTCCCTTGGGCAACGGCATAAAGGACATTGCCTTTGCAGCCAAAAAGAGGTGAGAATATTTGCTGACACTCACGATACCTGCCTGTCTCAGGGCCCCCTGTATAACCCGGTTATCCGATGCGAGGGCAGCGGTGTGGGCCACGGCTGCTCGAGCGCCCTCTGGCGTGCTTCCTCCCTTTAAAAAAATGATTGGTTTTTTTCGTGTGACCTCACGGGCTATCTCAAGAAAACGCCTGGGCCTTTTAAAGCTTTCAAGATAGACAAAGATGCCTTTTGTCTCTGGATCCTTTGCAAGATATTCAAGGATATCACACTCATCCACATCGGCTTTGTTGCCCAATCCCACCACCCTGGCCACACCGAAGTTTTCCCCTGTGATAATGTAGCGCATGGTGTGGGTGGCAAAATTTCCCGTCTGGGCAATGTATGAAATGTTGCCCCTGGGAATCTTACCCAGAGGAAAAAAGCTCGAAGTAAAATGGTGCGGTGTCGAGGTGTGACCGGAGGTGTTGGGACCAATGACCCGAACGCCGGTTTCTTTGATAGCCCTGTGAAGATCTTCTTCCAGGGCCGCCCCCTGTTTATCAACCTCTGAAAAACCGCCTGCTGCAAGTACAATGGCGCGGATCCCATTCGCCGCGCATTGCCTGATGGCCTGGGGGTTGGCCTTGGCAGGGAGGATGACAATAGCAAGTTCAATTCCTTCCGGAAGCTCCTCTATCGAGCTATTGACCTTTATCCCAAAAATCTCGCCCCCTTTGGGATTCACGAGATAAAGCCTCCCGGGATACCCATTGGACAGGATATTTCGAAGCACATCGTTCCCAGGTTTATGGGCGGTT
>JAUVRS010000045.1 GCA_030597505.1 Desulfobacteraceae bacterium | reverse complement strand
TTCTTCCAGGGTTTTGCTTGAAAATGGTATGTCTGTCAGAAAGGCAGCTTCCTCCGGTGAGAAGTGGGTCATGATAAGGGGCATCCGCTCCTCTGATTCAGTCAGCTCCCACCAGGCTTTTCCAAGCCAATCTACAAATTGTTTGTAGGTCTCTTTATCAGACATCTCTCCCTCCTGTGAACTGGAAGATGGTTTGAATACCCAATGGCTCGTAAAAAAGACTTTTTACAGTCGTATCAAAATATAGCCACAAAGAAAATCAGCCTTTGACATCCCTGAGAAGTCTCTTTAACAGGACTTTTTCTTCCCGGTTCAACCCGCTCAATACTTCTTTGTTGGCCAGTTTCCTCTTTTTAAGCAGCAGGGGTTTTAGTCTCTTTGCCTTGCTTTTGAGGTAGATCCGGCTAACCCGCTTATCGTCGTCATCGGATTTTTTTATCACCCAGCCCTTTTCCGTCATTCGGTTCAGGACACCGGATAAGGTGGGTCTATCCAGGACAAGCCGTTTTCCGATTTCCCCGGGGGAAAGCCCTTCCTCTTTCCATAGGGTTTCCAGGATCAGATGCTGGACAGGGGTCAGGCCGTGGGGCAAAAGCTGTTTTTTGAAATTGCTGTGGGCCTTCTGATAGGCCTTTGACAGCAGGAATATGATACAGTCATTGTACTGGGTCATGTCAAACTCCTTCGTATACGAAATAGTAGAAAAAAATGGTTTTTGTGTCAATAAAAAAATGTTCAGAACCGGGTTTTGTCTCCCCGCATTTTCGTAACAGCCCCTTTTGGATTTCAAACCCGAGCACCCGGGCCGCTTAAATGGTGCGAGGGTCGCCTTGAACCCGGGTATAATCGGTTCAATGATCTCCTCCCTTGATATTTTCTAAACAACGGGTAATCATATATCACTGGAGCTGACGTGCTATCCAAATCCTTTGGCGATTGGAGGAGGCTCGGCCCTGGTTTGATAAACGAGCTCCGGTCAGGGCCTAAAGGCCACGTCGGTGAAATCCGAAACTTGATTCTCTTCTCCATTTCCCTATAATAAAGTTCCCTATAATAAAGGGTCCCACGCGGGTGAGGGGTTAAATCCCAATCTATAATACCACTCAAAGGAGTCTATCATGTCAGATGCACCTGTTTTATTTGATACCAAGGATACCATTGCTCAGATCACCCTTAACCGGCCCGACAACCGAAACGCCATGGATGACGAGACCATGCCGGCCTTTCGGGAGATCGTCAGCCAGGTCAAGGACAATGCCGGGCTTCGCTGTCTGATTATCACGGGAAGCGGGAATACCTTTTGCTCCGGCGCCGATTTTAGGAGTGGACTCGTTGACAACAAGGGCCGTCTTCCCCACCAGGCACTCATGGATGCCTACGGCCCGTTTCTTGAGATCCAGGAACTTGAAATACCGACCATCGCTGCCATGAATGGGCATGCGGTTGGCGGTGGGTTTGGTCTTTGTCTTATCTGCGATATCCGGGTTGCCAATAAACAATCAAAATATGGCGCCAATTTTTCAAGACTCGGTCTTCATGCCGGAATGGCCGTATCCTATATGCTGCCCCAAATCATCGGGCTCCCCAGGGCCAATGAACTCCTTTATACCGGGCGTTTGATAAACGGTGAAGAGGCGGCCGGGATCGGACTGGTAAACTATGCACTTGAAGGGAATCAGGTGCTTTCAAAGGCCTGGGAGCTGGCAGAGGAGATCGCGGCCGCAGCCCCCGTGGCAGTCAAGATGATCAAACATGCCATTCACCGCCATCTCCAGTGGAATCCACGCGCTGCGGCAGAAATCGATGCCCTTTATCAGTCGCGGACTTTTGAAATGGAGGATGCAAAAGAGGGGATCAGCGCGCTCCTTGAAAAACGAAAACCTCTTTTTCAGGGGCGTTGATAGGCTTGGCTTTCTATCATTAAAGGTAAATCGGTGAGCGTTCTTAAAAAGGGGGCATTCGCGTCTTTTTGTCGCCCGTCCCGATCCAGGAGGACCGCATGAAGACCGGCCTTTTGAGGGGAGTAAAGATCGTTATCGATCTCATCTCCGATATGAAGGATACGTGAAGGGGAAAGCTCGAATCGTTTTGCTGCCTGGTGATATATTTCCGGGTCTGATTTGTCCATGCCCTCGATGGCCGAAACCATGATGAGGCCAAACCGGTGTCTGTTCAGCCTATCTTCCAAGATTTCTGGTAGCGAACAGTCCCAGTTGGATATGACGCCGGTCATGAGCCCTTTGGATTTGCACCAATTCAAAACCGGGACCACATCATCAAAGGGCTGAAACCGGATGGAGTTCATTAATACCTCCAGTTTACGATCTGCCGCCACCTCTGTCTGGCACCCATTCTTAGCCAGGTTCCTAAAAAGTACCCCCACACAACGGTGACGCAGCATGAGAAGGGTTTTATGATCCACCCCCTCCAAATGGTGTTTTTTGTAATAGCCCATTTCGCGTATAAAGGCCTCTTTTGCGGCTTCCAACGGAACCCTGAGCCCGATGCCCAGGAGCTGATTCATGAGGCGCTCGAATGGATTTTTCAGATGAAGGATGGTTCCGTACGCGTCAAACGTCACTGCTCGAATTTTTATAGACATAAAACCTCTGATTATAGATTAGGCCTTTGTATCCCAAAGATCAAGATCCTTCAGAACCGCCCGTCCCCTGTCCGTACGCGTCAGAGAAAACTCGCCTTTCTTGAATTGTAGGTACCAAAATAACGTTAACATAAAAAAAATGTTCGATATGATAGGGGTCGATCAGCTTATTGAGGTGACGGATTATCTTCTGACGGGGGCAGGGTTTGCCCCCCGATTTCCGTTAGCTCCTTGACAGGACCTTTCCTTTTGGGTAAATAGGCCGCCAATCCTATGGACCGGGGATGGGACCCGTCATAGAGACGTTATTGGTATGGACGACTCCTGACTATTTGTGGACAGGGTTTTTTTTGCGCCCGCTGTGAGGAACATTTTTAGAGCGAGCGAGAGGAGCACTGATAAATGGCAGTAAGTTTGGCACTGATCGTGATGGCAGGTCTGTTGGGGGACGTGCTTTTTAGAAGGCTAAAACTGCCCGGGCTGTTGGGTATGCTTTTAGCCGGGGTCCTTGTAGGGCCACACGTACTGGATTTTCTTGCACCGGACATGGCGCAGGTCTCGGGTGATTTTCGTATGATCGCGCTTATCGTGATCCTGCTTCGGGCCGGTTTCGAACTCAGACGGGATACACTGAACAGGGTGGGTTCTGCAGCCATAACCATGAGTTGCGTCCCCGCATTACTGGAGATAGGGGCTGTCACTCTTCTTGCCCCTCCCCTGCTTGGTCTCACCTGGCTCGAAGCCGCCATTCTGGGTTGCATTCTCGGGGCGGTTTCACCGGCGGTGGTGGTCCCGTTGATGATTGAATTTATGGAGCGCGGCAAGGGTGCGGATAAGGGGATTCCCACGCTGGTCCTGGCTGCAAGCTCGCTTGATGACGTGTTTGTGATTGTCATCTTTACCATTCTTATGGGCGTTGCCGGGGGCGGCGCTGTGAACTGGCTGTGGCACCTCGGTAGTATCCCGGTCTCTATCACCCTGGGCATCATTTCGGGCCTCGTACCGGGTTATTTGCTCTATCGTCTCTTTCGTCGCTATGACCTCAAGCCACCAAGACGTACCATCATCGTGTTGGGAACGGCCATCGGTCTGATGTGGCTCGAGCAAACCCTTCAAGGAATAGTCCCCGTCGCAGGGTTGTTGGGGGTGATGGCCATTGGATTTATCATTCTGGAGAAGGAGGAGTCCATTGCACACATTATTTCCGGCAAACTAAAAAAATTGTGGGTTTTTGCAGAGTTGCTCCTTTTTGTGTTGGTTGGTGCACAGGTTGACATCACGGTTGCATGGAATGCCGGGTTTGCGGGGGCAGTGGTCATTCTTTTTGGGCTCTTTTTTCGCAGCATCGGCACCTACATCTCCCTGGCGGGGACAGACCTCGATTGGAGAGAAAAACTGTTTTCAGTCGTGGCCTACATCCCCAAGGCCACGGTGCAGGCTGCGATCGGTGCTGTCCCGCTTGCCGCCGGGCTGCCGGGGGGGCAGGTGATCCTTGCCGTGGCAGTGCTCTCGATTATCATAACCGCTCCCATAGGTGCCATTGGCATCAAGATACTGGGCGAAAAGATCCTTGCCGAAGGCAGGCGCCCCATTTACCGTTTCAAGGATCTTCGGGAACGACTAGGGCTGCCCCGGGTTGGCGAGCGGGTGAAAAACCGGCTGGAGGGGACGGTTTGGAAGGTAATCGAGGAGCGGGAAATTTGGCATAATGACACCCCTCCCGGATCAACGGCAATGCCGGCTATCACTGTGCGGCTTTGGTGTCCGGGTGAAAATCAGATGCCGGGCACAGGCCCGACTCAAACGCTCAACTTTACCCCTTTGGACACTCCTTTCGACCGTGACTGGGAAATTGTGTATGGCCAAAATTGAGCCCCCTCAGAACGTTGACGATATTTATTCTTGAGACACGATGGCAAATCTTATATGTTTCTCTATTAAAGTATTCTGGGATGTCTCCGGCGGGGCCAGGGTTTGCCAATCTCATGCAATGGTCCCGGTTATCTCTCCAAAATCACAGGTCGTAAGAATTTGGTGTTTTCCAAGACCCTGTCTCTAAAAAAATCGCGATTCACTGAATTTTTTGTCCGGGAAAATATCCTGGATGAACGCGGCTTTGAGGAATGGATCTTTTGCCCCGGCATGTTGTTTAACGCACCGGACAAATGGTGGGGCGATAAAGGAAAGCGGGAGACCCTTCATGAGGGGCTGGATCTATGTTTTTACAGTGACCGGTCGGGGGGAATCCACCGTCTTGACAAAAAAACAAAGATCCCCGTATTCTATGAGGGCATGGTTGTCGGAATTATCAAGGACTTCTTGGCCAAGTCCGTGATTATAGAACATAGCCTTTCCCATGGTGATAACACCAAATTTTGCACGATTTATGGCCATACGGTCCCACATCACGATCTTTGCGTTGGCAGGATTTTGAAAGAAGGTGACATCATTGGAACTTTGGCTGATTCACATGAGCCAAAAGTCAACATGTTTCCCCAGCTGCACATCTCGATCGGATGGACCTCCAAGGCTATCTCCTATAATAAACTCGACTGGGATACAATAGGGACCCCAGACACGCTGACCCTGTTGGACCCCCTAAATGTCATGGATGGGCGTTATGGCTTACGTAACCCCCAACTCTGAAAGATCCGCGCGGATAGACCGTTTGGTGAGTGAACTGGAAAACGTCAAAGAGGCCTTTGGCTGATCATATGAAAGGGTTTTCTGAATGTTTAGAGAGGTAAATAAGAGAGTCCGGTCGCAGGCCCCAGGGGGATCACTATGAAATTCAAGATAATTTCCTTGAATGTTTTAGGGAATCTGAGTGGAGCGATGTTGGCTTTTTTCTATTTCGCCTATACCAATGTAGGCATTGATAAAACACGGGGAGAAGGTCTTGTATTTCACGGTTTTATCTCTCTTGCCATTGGGATGGTATTCATTTTTGTTGTTGTTGTGATGATAAATAACCGGTGGTCTCGCCCTTTGTATCAAGCCCTGAATCGCGAGTTGCCAGTGGACGGCCTCGATCGGACATCAGCGGACCAACTCAAGAGAAAGGCCCTTCAGTGTGCCCCGGTAATGGCTGCATTAAGTCTGGTGGGCTGGATTATGGCCGGGTGCATCTTTGGAATGTTTATACCGGTTGTTGACCAAATATTTTTTGGATTGGCACCGCTGACCCTTGCCGACAGCCTGGGGACGTTCCTTGGTATTACCGTCATCGGAGGATCCATAACAACCCTTTTCATCTACTTTGCCATGGAACATCTCTGGCGAAAAAAACTTCCTATGTTTTTTCCTGACGGAGACCTCAGTCAGGTCGCAGATGTTTTCAGACTGAGCGTGAGGGCGCGTCTTCTGGTTGTCTTTCTCATGACCGGCTTGATTCCACTTATCCTACTTGGGGTTTCAGCCTACAGTAAGGCAAAGGCTTTGGAGGGAGCGGATCCCGTAATAGGAGGGCAGATTATTTCAGGTTTGCTGTTTCAGATTATCTTTATCATGGCAGTCGGTGTCGTCATATCTGTGGTGTTGTCTCTATTTGTCTCAAAAAGCGTCTCGGCCCCATTAAAGGAGATGGAAACCTCAATGAAAGAAGTAGGCAAAGGAAACTTTGATGTCCACATCGAGGTCGTGTCAAATGATGAGATAGGGGCCGTTGGGGAAGGATTTGGCAAGATGATCAAAGGGTTGAAGGAGTCGGAGGAAATAAAGGAATCCTTTGGAAGGTATATTAGCCGCGAGATACGAGATGAGATCCTGGCCGGCAGGGTTTCGTTGGACGGGGAGATGAGGCGGGCGACGCTGCTCTTTTCAGATCTCAGGGATTTTACTCCTTTTGTGGAGTCCACCCACCCCAAACAAGTGGTGAGCATCATGAACCTTTATTTTTCCGAAATGGCCGAGGCCATCAAAGAAAATCAAGGGCTGATCCTTCAATATGTGGGTGACGAGATCGAGGCGGTATTCGGGGCCCCTCTTCCCCATGAAGATCATCCGGATAGGGCTGTCCGGGCAGCGATTGACATGAAAAAAAGACTAGCCCTCCTGAATGAGCGGTTCGAGGCTCAGGGGATCGCGCCATTTCGGCATGGTATCGGTATTCATAGCGGCGCGGTGCTGGCAGGGATTATCGGCAGCAAAGAAAGAAGTTCTTATGCCCTGGTGGGAGACACGGTGAACTTGGCTTCCCGGATTCAAGGACTGACCAAAGATTTTTCATGCGATATTATCCTGAGCCAGACCACCCGGGATTTGGTCGCGGGCGCCTATCAAATGGAACAGCTAGAGGCGGTCAGGGTGAAGGGAAAAAGCCGGGATGTCATGCTTTACAGCCTTTTAGGCGAGATTGGGGCGGGCGGTCAAAATGAGGGGTAAATCCAAAGCCGTCAGGTTGTTTCCCCTCGAGTTATTGAAACGTTACGCGTGTTTTTGACAACAGGGAGGGATAAAGATGGATATCACTAAGGTTGCATGTGTGGGGGCCGGTTTGATAGGCCGGGATTGGGCAACTGTATTTTCTTCAAGAGGTCTTGAGGTGACCATTCAGGATATGAATGAGTCGATACTTGAGGACGCCGTAAAGGGCATCTCCTCAACCCTGACGTTTTTGGAGGAGAAAGATCTTTTGGAAGCGGGCGGGGCCGGGGCCGCAATGGAGAGGATAAGAACGACCACTCAAATTGCCAGGGCAGTGGAGGGGGCGGATTATGTTCAGGAATCGGTCCCTGATAACTATGACCTCAAAAAAAAGGTTTTTGAAGAAATGGATAAAATGGCCCCACGTCACGCGATTTTGGCCAGCAGCGCATCGGGACTGGTGATGACGGAAATCCAGAAGGCAACGGCCGTGCCGGAGCGCTGTGTCCTTGTACACCCCATGGTCCCGGTTTATCTCATACCCCTTGTGGAGATTGTGGGAGGCCAGGATACCTCTCCCGAGACGGTTAAGACAACAGATGAATTCATGAAAGGACTTGGAAAGAGCCCTGTGGTTCTTAACCGGGAAGTCCCGGGGTATATCATAAATAGGCTGCAGGCGGCTCTATTGCGTGAAGCAATCGATCTGGTAGACAAAGGCGTGGTTAGCGCAGAGGGTCTGGACAGGGCCTTTTGTACGGGAATCGGGATTCGTGACCCAATGATAGGGCCGCTTTTGCGGGTACATCTTGCCGGAAATGGTGTGGACCGGTTTTTTCAAAACTACGCCAAATCCTACCAATACAGATGGGACAACATGGAAACATGGACCTCCATACCTCCCTCGGCGGTGGAGGCAGTCGTGGACGGGGTTAATGACATGGAGATTGTCCGCAAAAAACCAATGGCGGAAATTAAGACCTGGCGGGATGAAATGCTGGTCAAGCTCCTTAAGATTGTGCACGGCAAGTAGCGTCGATTTTTTTGGCCGGCGGTGTTGACTCGTCAGCCTGATTCTTTTATAGTCCCCGAGAAACATGGGGCTCCACGGTCGAACTTGGGTGGGGTCGAATTTGGGTGAGGTCGGACTTTTGGCTCAAACAGAACGCAGCCTCTCTAGGAGAGGGAACAATCAACCAATGTGTCGCATACCCTGGCGAGTACTATGGCTTGCCATAACCCGTAAACAATAAACAAGGAGGACTAAATGTTAAGAAAAATTGTTTTTATGGGATTAGTGGTTGCTCTGGCTTTTTGTCTGGTTGTACCTATGGCTCAGGCGGAAAAAAAGTTCTTGCGTATGTTCTCAGGTCCCGAGGGAGGTTCCTGGTATCCCCTGGGTTCGGCGATGATGGCCATTGTGGAAAAGAACACAAATCTTTCCACCTCAAACGGGCCGGGCGGCGGCGTTGGCAACTGTAAGGCGGTCAACGGCGGAAGGGCAGATCTGGGGTGGACTTACACCCACACGGCCTTTAACGCCTATGAAGGTCGCGGCAAATTTAAGAAAAAAAACACAAATCTGCGTCATCTGTTTTCGCTCTATCCCGGGGTCTTCCAGATAGCTGTACCCAAAAAGAGCAAGATTTTTACGGTGGCTGACCTCTCGGACAAACGCATTGTCCCGGGGAAAATAGGGTTTTCCGGCACGGTCATCGCTGAGTTGGTGCTCAAGGCATATGGGATTACCTTTGACAGTATCAAAAAGAATGGGGGTATGGTCAGTTACGTGGGCTACTCGGACTCGGCCGCCCTGATGAAAGATGGCCACAGCGACTCCTACATGGCCGTCACCTCATGCCCCCAATCCACCCTCATCGATCTCAATTTTCGCCCCGGAATCAGGTTTTTGCCTGTTGATCCGGTCCATATGAAACAGATCCTCAACCTGGAACCGGGCCTGATGGAAACCGTGATCCCAAAGACTGCGTATAAGGGCATGAAGGCCGACGTGCCGGCCGTAGGCACCGTAACCGCTGTGATCGCTGACAAAAACCTGCCCGATGACATTGCCTATGAGATCGTCAAGGTCCTTTATGCAAACTGGCCGGAGTTGGCCAAGGTCAAGAAAAAGGCCATAGAGGCCTCCAAACCCGAAAACGCCCTTAGAGGTGCCCGCATCCCGGTGCACCCCGGTGCCATGCGTTATTACAAGGAAAAGGGTTATGTAAAGTAAATAGATCCCATCGCCGGGTCCGGTCCTTTGGGTCGGACCCGGAATGGTACGATAAGGCGTGAGGTTATGGCCTACACCAAATTGAGAGGATCAGACGGTGGCTGATACGGGCCGGCGGAAACTCGAATACCAGGAGGAACGTAAAGAAAGCATCCTGGAATTTCTCATGACCCGGAAAAAGGGGTTGAGACATTACTGGGTTGAGTTATTGGTATGCCTCCTGTCAATAGGTTTGAGTGTATACCACCTCTTTGTGGCCTATGCCGGCTCCTTGGAAGCCCACGCCTTTCGCTCCACTCATCTGGCCTTTGTACTGGTGCTCTGTTTTTTGTTGAGGCCGGTGGGCCGCAAGTCATGGACCGACCCCCGGAACGGTTGGTTTGCCATTGATTTGCTCCTGATTCTGCTCACAATTGCTGTCCAGGTCTACACCTTGTGGGATCTGGAGGCCTTTATATTCCGCCGGGGCGACCTGTCCGACCTCGACTTGGTGGCAGGCACCATTATGCTCTTTGTCCTGCTGGAAGCCACCCGCCGCGCCGTGGGGTGGGCAATGGTGATTATCGCAGGATTTTTTCTTTTTCAGACCGCCTTCTCCGATTATTTCTTTGGCATCTTTTACGGTCCCCCCAGTTCCTGGTTTACCATGATGGACTACCTGTTTATGCGGGAAAATGGCATTTACGGGATCCCTCTGATGGTCATGGCCACCTATATTTTTCTGTTTATCCTTTTTGGGGCAATCCTGGTGCGTTCGGGGGCCGGCCGCTTTTTTATCAACGTTGCCCTTGCCCTGACCGGGAGCAAGGTTGGCGGACCTGCCAAGGCATCGGTGGTCAGCTCCTGCCTGATGGCCTCGGTTTCCGGTTCGGCCGTGGCCAACGTGGTCACCACGGGGAGCTTTACCATCCCCCTGATGAAACGGGTTGGTTACAAGCCCTATTTTGCCGGCGCAGTGGAGGCCTGCGCCTCTTCGGGCGGTCAGATTATGCCCCCGGTCATGGGCGCTGCTGCTTTTGTTATTGCAGAGTTCCTCAATATGCCCTATCTGATGGTGGCCTTGGCAGGCATCTTCCCTGCCCTGATTTACTTCTTTTCCATTTTTGTCATGGTCCACTTTGAGGCTCGCAAGCGGAATCTGGCCACAATCGACCCCAGTGCACTACCCGTTTTGAAGGAAGACCTGAAACAGGGAGGACATCTCTTTCTGTCAATTGCTATCATTATTGGGCTTCTGATTATCGGCTATACGCCCATGTATGCCGCCTTCTGGGCAATTGTTTCCATTCTTATTCTCAGTTTTCTCCGCAAAGAGACCCGGATGAGTCCGGCGGACATTTTGAGCTCCCTGGAGGAAGGTGCCCGAGCGGCCGTGGCGGTTTCAGTGGCCTGTGCCTCCGCGGGCGTTATCATTGGCTGTGTGTTTGTCTCGGGTCTTGGGCTCAAATTTACCAGCCTCATCGTTACACTTGCCGGCGGCCACCTGTCCGTAGCCCTGATCCTGACCATGATCGCCTCCCTGATATTGGGGATGGGGCTCACCACAACAGCCGTCTATATTACCCTGGCTGCCCTGGTGATCCCGGCGGTAATCAAAATGGGGGTCGTTCCCATCGCCGGACATCTTTTTGCATTCTACTTTGGGCTCGTCTCCGCCATTACTCCGCCCGTGGCCCTGGCCTCCTTTGCTGCTGCGGGGATCGCGGGCTCCCGCCCCATGCAGACAGGGTTTCACTCCTTCAGGCTGGGCATTGCCAAGTACGTCCTGCCATTTGTTTTTGTCTACGCCCCCGGCATGCTCTTTGTCGGGACCTGGAACCAGATTGTGCTGGGAGTTGTGGGAGGGTTTGCGGGGATTTATGCCCTGACCATAACCACCGAAGGCTGGATGATTGACAAGGTAGGCTGGCCCATGCGTATTGCAATGGGTTTCTGCGCCATTTTGTTCTTTGTGCCGGGGCTTAGTCTTGACTACTGGGTTTTGCCCGCTATCACTCTCCCGCAGTGGGCCACGCACTTTATGGCTTGGGCACTACTTGTGACAGGGATCGTTTGGCACCGCAAAAAACACGGCGAAATGCTTCAGAATAGGGTATAATGGGAGGGGGTGTCATGAGCGGACGACGAACATTGGAATGGCTCTTGCTTGCCGCTACGATTGGGCTTTTTATCCTCCTGAAATGGCTTCATCTGGGGGTAATCCACTATAACTGGTTTCTGATCATCCTGTTGGCCTGGTGCGGGCTCCTGATAGGTCTTTTTCGCTTTATGGCCCGCGAAGATCGTAAGAAACAGGACAGTTGACAAGTTGACACCGGAGCGATGGCGCGATGGAAAAACTTATCATTACCGCGGCGGTGATCGGGTCCGCACCCACCAGGGAACAAAGCCTTCATGTCCCTTACAGACCCTCCGAGATCGCGGAAGAGGCGTTACGCTGCTGGCGCGCCGGGGCCGCGGTGGTTCATGTGCATGTTCGAGACCCGGAAACGGGTGAGCCGGCCTTTGAAAAGGGGCTGTTTGCCGAGGTCGTGGAAAGGGTCCGTGCAGACAGCGATATGGTGATAAACCTCACCACCAGCGGTTTTAACATTGAAGGACCGGATGTGGGGGAAAAACGGCTTATGCCGCTGGACCTGAAACCGGATCTCTGCTCCCTGGATATCGGCTCCATGAATTTTCGGGGAAAGGTTTTTATAAACCCGCCTGACTGGGGGGAGATGGCTGCCAAACGGATGCGCGAGGCAGGGGTGAAACCGGAGATAGAGACATTTGATCTGGGGCACGTTGCACAGGCACGACATCTGGTTAAACAGGGTCTGGTGGATGATCCGCCCTATTTCCAGCTCTGCCTAGGCATTGCCTGGGGGGCGGATGCCGACTTGGAAAGTCTTCTAACCATGAAGGCCAAGCTGCCTGCCGGTTCAAAATGGTCCGTCTTGAGTCCGGGCCCGGCCCAACTCCCCATGACAACCCATGCGTTGCTGCTTGGAGGCCACGTTCGCGTTGGGTTTGAGGACAATCTCTACCTAAGCCGGGGAGTCCGGGCCGAGACCAATGCCCAGTTTGTTGATCGCGTTGTCAGGCTGGCCCGGGAACTCCAAAGAGAGGTGGCCACCTGTGAGGAGGCCCGGTCAATCTTGAACATAAGGCCGGAAGTAACTACTCAGGTGGATAGGCCGAAGGCTGAAGACTGTTAGGAAAAAGTGCATTTTACAGCCATGTTTGATGCAAAAATCAGATATTTCCGCCAAAGTACGGCAATCGTGCTTTTCTGACCCTTTCTGCCTTCACTCTAAACAGCTTCAGCCTGACTACGTGAGTCGTTACGGCCTGAATATGATAAGGCGTGATGTCTGACAGGCCTCTTGCTCCG
>JAUVRS010000013.1 GCA_030597505.1 Desulfobacteraceae bacterium | reverse complement strand
CCCGCGGGTGCTCCTCGACAAAAGCCGACGGCTCCAGAGCAGCGCATTCCTCCATCCTCTTATCAGGCAGGAGAACAAAGCTGACGCCGGTCGCCCCGCCTTCTAAACTGATGGCCATAAACTGGGCATCTTTTGGTTGGCCGCCTTTATAGAAAGGCGGGAAGAAAATGCTCGCTATTGGTGGAAGCGTAAATTTCGCCGTTATTTCATTGACCATCTTTCTGAATTCATCTTTTAGACTCATTGCAATCCCTCAATTCTCTTTCTGGTCGATGATAACTTAGCTGGACGCTCAATCGACCTCAGCCCAATTTTGTTGATGATTTCTAACGCAAAGTGAAACCTCGATTTACCTATACAGCAAAAAATCAAAGGTAGCAAGAAAGGCTCAGGGTTGAGCATTTAGGATTCGTGATAACTTGACTTACGTCAACATCTGAAAACAGTGAGGTAACAACTTGATATACCACTCACCTGACCACAGAGAGCCAATTTCTGAAATCATAAAAAAGGCGAGTCTGAGCCCTCCTTTTCAATCTCCAAGAGAGAACCTTTTCCCTCTATTATCCGCCCGGTGGATCTTGGCGTTGTGCGGCAAATGACATCTCAATATTTGAGGATTCTAAAGTTGACATTTGATATCATGGGTAGTATCATATTTCATGGTTAAAATTGAAAAATTATTGGGAAAATTGCGAAACAATCATCATGATTGGCACATTGAAACACTGAAGGATATTGCCAGACGTTTTAGTATTGAATGGAGGCAACCCGGTACAAGTCATGTTACTTTTAGACATCCAAACGGAACAAAACTCACAGTACCGGCACACCGTCCTATCAAACCAATTTATATAAGGAAATTTGTTCGTCTTATCGACGAAGAGAAAGGAGAATAAAACCATGGACGAGCAACTTAAATACCCATTTGAAATTAGGCACCTTTCTGAGGAAGAAGGAGGGGGTTATTTAATATCCTTTCCCGATTTACCCGGTTGTATTTCCGATGGAGAAACAATTGAAGCGGCAATAAAATGCGGCATTGACGCTATGAATTCATGGATTGAAACATCTCAAGAATTCAATGATCCAGTTCCAGAACCTGGCAGTAGCCAAGCAAGTGGTCGCTTTGTCCAGCGAATACCAAAAAGTCTACATGCCAGACTCGCTGCACGCGCCAAACAGGAGGGCGTGAGCATGAATGCCCTTGTGACAGCGATTATTGCAGAGTCATTGGGGAAAAGAGAAGCACATCTATAATCCTCAACACGACTGATCATTTTGCGGGTCCAATAGCTGTCTTTATGCCGAAGGTCAAATCTTGTTTTGTGATTTAAGCGCTTCATAACACCCCTTGAGTTCGTCCTCATTCTGAGAGCGCCTTTATGGCCTTGGCGATCTCTCGACTGAGCCTCCCTATGGCCCTGCTCTGAGCAGCAACCATTGCCGCATACGTGTTTGCACTCGTTGGTTCTTTTATGTTTGACCGTTTCATCACAAGCATCTTATGGCTATTGACACCAAGAATCATCCACCGTGCGTTTAGAACGGCATCCTCCCCAAGCGCCCCATCAAAACGGCTCACCTCCACATCCACCCGGTATTTGACAGACACAGGTCCACGCCAGGGAAAAATAAAAATGCGATCCGTATTCAAGAGTATTGAAAGATTCTCTGCAAACACATTTGAGAAATCGTCCACCAGTGACCCCGCCCACCGATTAAACTCGGACAATTTGAGCTCGTTTCTGCTGGTCCGGGTGACAATTTGAGGACGGTCCAACTGTTCCGGAAGCTTGATGGGGCCTATTCCAATACCAATGTCGTATTGAGCCGTTTTCACATTCCTTTCTGCATCTTTGTCTTCCAAAGGACTCAACGTATAAAACTTGGCATATTGCGAGGTCCCGCATCCCCCGGCCAAAAGCAGGCCTGTGGTGAGTGACAGAAATATGATCCCTTTTGAGAGTAGTCCCTTCATATTATTTTCCTCCGGGTCTGCTTTTCCCCATAATCAAGGAGTTAGGGTGGCGTTTTAGGTAATCGGCCAACAACCGAAAAGCCCGGGCCATAGCGGAAATTTCTTTGAGCGTACTTTCCAGGTCATAAACCAACGGGGATTCCGAATCCAACGAGGCTTCTGCTGTAGCAAGGGTCTTTCTGGCCTGTTCCAGGGCAGCCTGGGCTATTTTCTGGGTTTTATCCAACCGGATTGCAAGCGGTCCTATCTGACGATCCACGCCCTTTGCCAACTTTCCGTAGTCTCTCACAGTAACTCTGATGTCAGATGACAGGGCCTTTATCTGCCGGTTCACATCTTTGAGGAGCTTTCGGGCATCCCCCAAGGCACCCTGAGCATTAGTTAACAAGGGATCAATCTGTTTATCCGCATTTTGGACAAGCCTGCGGGCATCTGCCACGGCCAGCTGGATGGTGGTGAGGATTTCTTTTATCTCAGGGGAATTGACGATCTTATCAATGCCGTCGATGGCAGAGGTCAATTTGCCAAAGATCTCCTCTATGGGAAGCGTCTTTAGTTTTTTGGTGATCTGATCAAAGGCTGATGGAATCGTCGGGATCTCAGGATAATCTGTAATATTTTTCACCACCCTGACCGGTTTGTCCGGATAGAAGTCAAGCTCGATCATGAGATTTCCGGTCACCAGGCTTTCCATGGTCAGCTGGGCTCTCAACCCTTTTTCTATAAATCTTGACAAATTTCTATGGGGATCACGGCGGGTTTCCTCTGCAATCTGTATTTTATCCTGCCGTGTTTCAATAATGACAGGAATCTTGGCTTTCAAGGTCTTGAGATTGGCATGTAAGGTGATACTCTTTACAGATCCGATTTTGACACCCCGGAAGACCACGGGAGCACCTACATAGAGGCCACTTACAGAACTCTCAAAATAGAGGACAAAGGTGTTGGTCTTTTTAAAAAACTTGCCCGAACCAAAGACCAGAACCCCGGCTATGACCAATATCAAAGCCCCCACGACAAACCCACCGATCACGGTCTTGCTCGCTTGTTTGCTCATATTCTTCTCTCTTTATCTATCTCTTTCAAGAATTTGGAACTTGAAACCCGAAACCCTCGCCTAACCTTCTTCTCCCCTTCTGAGAAACGCGCGGACCTTTGGGTCGGAAGATTCATCACGCAGTTTTTTTGGATCTCCCACGGCTGTCATGGTCCGCGTGTCTGCATCAAGAAATACCGAGTTATTCCCGATGGCAAAGATGCTTGCCAGTTCGTGGGTGACCATCACTACGGTAGCCCCCAGGCTGTCCCTGATTTCCAAAATGAGTTCATCCAGTCGGTGAGCGCTAATGGGATCAAGACCGGCAGAGGGTTCATCAAAAAAAAGGATTTCAGGGTCAAGCGCCATCGCCCTGGCCAGCGCGGCCCTTTTTCGCATCCCACCGCTGATCTCCGAGGGGTAAAAATCCTCAAACCCGGCCAGACCAACCAGGGCCAATTTGAGAGAAACCACCTCCCGAATCTGTTCAGGGTTCAAATCCGTATATTCCTCAAGAGGAAGGGACACATTTTCAGCCAAGGTCATGGAGCTCCACAAAGCGCCGCTCTGGTAGAGGATGCCCGTATTTCTCATGATTCGGCTCCGCTCGCGAGGGGAAGTATCCCAGAAGCTGGTTTCCTGGTAGAGGACCCTCCCCTGGGCAGGGGATTTCAGACCGACCATGGCCCTTAGAAGTGTACTTTTTCCACACCCACTCCCTCCCATGATGATAAAGATATCTCCGCGGTTGACAATAAAGTCGAGATCTCGCATGAGAACAAAATCGCCGTAAGCCATGGTCAGGTCTTGGACCGTTATGTGAGGTTCCCTGTGATCCATCGCCTCAATTCCAGAACATATGCCTTTCTGTCTTCTGACTTCTGGCACCTAAATCCCCAACACATTACACATGACGGTTATGATGGCAGTAGCCAGGATGATGCTGACAATGCCCGTTACCACCGCTGAGGTGGCCGCGTCTCCAACTGCAGAAGCACTCCGCCCGCACTGCATTCCTCTCAGACAGCCGGCCAAGGCCACCAACACCCCGAAAACGATGCCATGGAAAAGTCCGATCCCAAAATCGGTTAAGGTCACTGCCCCCTTGGTCTGGTTATAATATTGCATAAAACCTATGTTCAGCATGCCCATGCCAACAATCAGGCCTCCAAGGATACCCATAAGGTTGGCATAAAGACAAAGAAAGGGCATCATCAGGGTAAGCCCCAACATCCTTGGAAGCACCAGAAAATCCATGGGGGAGATGCCCAGGGTCTTGAGGGCATCGATCTCCTCGTTTGTCTCCATAGTGCCAAGCTGAGCCGCAAAGGCGGCGCCGGTGCGACCTGCCATGATGATCCCCGTCATCACGGCCCCCATCACCCGCACCATGCTTACGGCCACAAGGTTGGCCACATAGATCTCCGCCCCAAACATCTTTAACTGTACTGCACCGATAAAGGCAAGGATGAGCCCTACCAACAGGCTTATTAAAGAGACGATGGGAAGGGCCTGCGCCCCGCATTCCTGAAGGGTCAGTGTAAGATCAGAACGACGGAAATGTGCTTTTCCGATCAGGAACCTTCCCAAAGACGCACTGGCCTCACCAATAAAGGTGAGCATCTCCCCTGCGGTACGAAAAAAATCAATGGTGTCCTGGCCCACCCGGAAGAGAAATGACTCACGAACCTCCTCAGATCGAGTGTCCTTTTTCTCAGGGACGGCCGTGGCAAGCGCCAGGAGTTTTTGTGCACCCTTAGGCAAACCACTGATGTTCACCCGGATTTTTTTTAGTTTGCAGAGATCCCTGACTTTGATCACAAAGGTGAGGAGGCTGCTGTCCCAATGGTTCAGTTTATCCGAATCAAAAGTGATGCGTTTTATCCCGGGTTCCGATTCGACTCGTCCACGAATATCATCGACCAATGGGGTCTCAGCCCCAAGACGCCAGTTTCCGGAAAGGAGCACAAGAAGATCGTCAGTGGACGAGCGAGTGATTTTTATCTGAGGTTGGGTAGGTTTTGTTGACATTGTCTTTAACCCTGAACGCTGAACCCCGCCCGCCTCGCCTGAGCGAGAGCGATGGCGGGCAGGCCTGAACTTGTGAACGGTTACTTAAGTTCTTTAATGTGTTGTCGGGTAACGGATAGTCATCTATCCAAGCAGTTTCTCAAGAAATTTTTCTCTCAATCTTTCTAACTCACCACTTTCTTGCATTTCTTTAAACACCTTGTCAATTTTTGGAACCAGCGCTTTGTGTTTTTTATGCAGATAATGATAAACCAGTCTTCGGCTCAATGGGGGTGACAGCGGGTAGAGAGAATCAAACTTTAGCTCTTTTAGCTGGAGAAGCCCGTTAATCCGCGCAGTGATCACAATATCAACTCGACCCTTGTCGAGAATTTGCATCAAAAGATTACTATGGCCAACGATCTGAACATACTTCATATCCTGAGTGCAGGCTTCAGCGTGTCTTACCCCTCTGACTATTCCAACTCTATAATCTCCTAAATCGAGGCATCCTGTTACAGCAAATCTTTCATTTTTCGAAAAAACAGTGGGTTCAATGTAATTGATCGGAGTGGGTACTCGTATCAGCGTGGGGTAGTCCTTTCCAATCGAAAAAATCCTGTGAACCTCACCATCTATTCTCCCTTCGCTGGATTCTCTCAGGGCTCTTCTGCCCGGCATCTGGACGATCTCGATAGGAATACCTAAACGTTTATAAGCGGCTTTTAATATCTCCGCACCGATTACTTGATCCGGAGTATCGACAATCTGGGCAAACCTGAGGGATTCTTCGGAATGGGATGTAGTGTAAAACAGGATCAGACATACCACAAATAAACCAATTTTTTTCATACTGCTCCTCTTATTCGAGCCTGTTCAATGTTATCTTTTTTGATAACGTTAAGTGTTCAGCGTTCACAGGTCTGGGGGTGCTTTTTTTGTCAATTTCACTAACTTTGAACCCTAAACTTTGGAACTTTGAACCGGTAATTACAACGGATTTTCAATCCGAACCCCTCGAATTATTTGACCGTCATTCAAATCTTCGGACCAGAGTATAAAATACTCACATCATAACCAAACCAACAACATAGCGTGCAAAGTATTCATAGTACATCCGCCAATTCCATGCAAGACTGCCAGACCAATTGTTCATTTTTGTCGAAAAACTCCTGAAACAACAATGTTATAGAAAACTTCAATCGAACTGAAGGCCAAAAACAGGCTATTTCTCCAGTTCGTCCTTAACTGCTACGCCGATTTTTTCTAAGACATACGGCTTCTTTATGTATTTGAGATGCCGCTCCATTGGGGACCTCTAGGAGACAGGGGCAGCGCTCCAGCCAAAAGAGATTGTGCAATTTGTTCAATTCTGTTCAGAGAAAGCGGAAGCGATGCCTCCTCCAGTACAGAAGTGAGCGCAATAAGGTTTTCATTTGAGACCAGGTTTTCTGTTGACATGGAAACGGCCAGTCTTTCGCCACGGCCGGCATTTTTTAGAAGTTCAATAGCGTATCGTTGAGTGGCTTCAGGTCCCATTTCGTAGACTGAGCTGGGAAATCCTACCCAAATCGCCTTTTCAGGCCATGCGGCCAGGGCCTCACTCAACGGCAAATCACCCATGGGTTCAGGGTGAAATGCCTCTATAATATCGACCGGTGTCCTGGCGATCAGATCCTTTAGCGGTTTTAGTCGGCCATCCATGTGGACGGCGATGCGCTTTCCCTCTCCATGGATTATTTCCGCCTGTTTTTTATAAACCGGCATACAGTAACGCTCATAGAGCGTTGGGGTGGTCAGAGAACTGTCGATGTTATCCCCGCACCAGGTGATGGGCGCCGGTGACTTGGCGGCAATCTCATAAAGGGGTTCCCGGCTTTGGCAGATGGCTTGGTATAGCTCTTCCACAAGGTCAGGGTAATCGGCATGGTGAAAAAAAAATCGCCCCTGAGTGGTGCCAATCCAGTGAATTATCAACATCTGAAGCGGGCAATGGGGCAGTTCGTCTGTTACCAGACCATCCTCACCCAGCCATTCCTGCGCCTGTTCGATGGGAAAATAGTCGGCCGCGTATTCCGTGTTTTCAACGATGAACCTGACGATCTTGTAGTCTTCAGGACCTTTGATCAAGTGCTCCGTCTTCCAGGGAGTGATGTCCTTCCAGCTTCTCTGGCCGTGCCAGAGACCGACCCCGGCCTCTCTCTTCTCTTCTTCAAACACGCTGCCCGCGGGTGTGCCGTAAGTGCGTCGGAATATTTTTTGACCGGAAACGACTTTTTGCTCTTCAGTGATCTCAACGCCATGAAACTTGGTGACGTATGGTGGACGCGTCCACGTGAGTGCCATACCCCTGTTCCGACATTCCCGTTCCGCCCAACCGGTTTGGCTATGCCGCCAGTTATGAAAAAATGGGAGTTTGTCAGAAGACTGGCCGGTTATAGTCGCTATGAGTCTCTCCCGCCGTGTCATCTCATCCATGGTTAGATCCTCCTTTTCAAAAACCTGTGGTATCTTCACTTCGGGTAGATTGGTGGAACCTGAGACATCTGATTCCGTATCTTAAAGTTTGATGCTGTCAGATTGGCTCTTGACTTCAGCTTTGAACGTTTGGAAGTGACGATGCGATAAGGGATCCCAGGATTTATTCAGACTACAAAAACCCCCTCTATTTTATGGCGTGTGTTCTGCCAGCAGCTTGTCGAGTATTGTGAGGTTTGAGCGGTCCGGCCTCAGTGTCCCTTGTTGTATCTGCTTGGTCAAGGAGGTGACTGCTTCATTCAAGGGCGTGGCTACCCCAACCGTTTTACCCTTTTGCACGATAAGACCATTTAGCGTGTCTACTTCGCTGTACCGTCCCTTGAGGTGATCTTGCAAGACTGAATTACGTGCCTCCTTACCGATATGGGTCACAAGGGTTACCAGATTTTTTTCAAGCATTTCATCGGTTGAACCCATAAATTCTTCCGGACCCAATCCGTATATGGCCTCTATTTTATAACCCAGGGTCGTGCCAACTTCCATGGCCTCTCGACCCAGCCCAACACAGAACTCAAAAACCTGGGGAATCTGAGTCGCCTCCCACTCATAAAGTCCGAGAATTCCGATAGGGGCCTGTAACATGCAGTTTGCAATCAGCTTTGTCCACTTGGCTCCCCATATGTTGGTGGTAATTTCTGTCTTGCCCACGGCCTTTAGTATGTTGGCCAGTTCTTCTACGCGGGGGGTCACCCGGCCATGGAGTTCACCAACGGCAAACCATGTGCCCGCATGGCTGGTGTTGCGTTTTACAAGCCCAGGCTCAAAGATCTCTGCAGAAAGTTCGACCACCGCGCCTATTTCTCGGTTAAACCCGATGATGGGGGCCACCCACTCGTCATTTAGGCTGTTTTGCAAAGATACCAACATGCCATCCGGTTTTAAATAGGGTTTTATAAATTCTGTCATCCAACAGCTGTCGTAGGATTTGGCTGTTAGAAGGACCAAGTCAAATCGGTCGTCCGTTGTGCACACTTCGCAGAGATGGAGCGCCCTTACCGGTGTTTGCAGTTCCTCATCGGGCATGGTAATCCGCAGTCCGTTTTTTTTCATGGCCTCCACATGGGCGGGCCACTGGTCAATAAGCACCACATCGTACCCGGCCTTAGCAAGATCCGCGCCCACACTGCTCCCAATGGCCCCCGTGCCCAAAACAGCCATATTTTTTTTCATGACTTCCTCCAGGATTACCAGAACATTAACCAGTCGCCCTCAAAACTGCTTCTCAGATTTACGAACCCGCCTCAGCTATAAAGCTCGGGGATAGCCCATTCCAGGTCTAACGCAACCAGACAGCCTTTGGTGGGTATGCCGGAGCTGTCCCATCTCATCATTTGATAGTAAATCTCTTGGCATTCTCTAAACACTGCCGGATCAACTTTTGTATCTTTTAGCGGCCCTTCCAATGGGGGTGTAAAAAAACGATCCGGGAGCACATCATCGTCCCGTGTAAATCCCTCCCTGAGATTGAATATCCGCATCAGTGTGATACCCCTTTCCACCGCTTTCATAAGCCCCCAGGTAGTCATCTGCCACCCGGTTATTGCGGCCACAGCCTCGGTCACCTCGTGGAGACGCCAGGGAACAAACGCGCAGAGTCCAAGATAATTACCCATTTCCTTCCACAAACCCATTTCATGTACAAATCTTACTTTGGCGGGGCTTAATTCTGAAGGGGGCATCAAGATAAACTCGCCAAGACTTCCCCAATCTTCGGCAAGATTCCCAATGGCGTCATCCATCACACCTGTAATGTGATCTGCTCCCGTACCATGAACGCTGTAATGAAGTCCGAGACCTTGTTTGTATCTTGGTTCGTGAAAGGGCACCTCCAGTCCTTTGACATGGATAGCAAATTTCATGGAACCCTTTCCTATTGTTTCAGCCGCCGTTTTTGAACCTTTTGCCAGCAGATCGCCGACTCCTTGGCGCAGTGCTATTTTCTCCACCATCTTTATCATGGCTTCAGCATTGCCAAAATTGAGTTGGATCCCATCTGTTTCTTCGACATTCAATATCCCATTTTCAAAGCATTCCATTGCAAAGGCAATGGTGCCACCGGTTGATATGGTATCCATACCATAACGGTTACATAAATCATGGGCCTTGCAGATGGCTTCAAGGTCGTCAATCAACAGATTTGGCCCAAAAGATGCCAATGTCTCATATTCTGGGCCTCCGTAACGAGAGTCTATGTCCCATGGGCCTTCCTCGATCCGTATCCTTTTTTTGCATCTTATGGGGCAATTAAAACAGCCTTCCATTCCCACCCCATATTGCCGCAAAAGGGATACCGCATCTGTCTTTTCAATATCGGAAAAATAGCCTCCCGAAAAATTGCGGATTGGCAGATTCCCCACTGCCTCATAGGCCTTCATGGCCCCTCCGGTACCGCGTTGAAAAAACGGAGAATCCTTGTATCTTTCTTTCATCTTGAGGTTTAGTTCCCGTATTTTGTTTTGATCCGCGGCAAAAGGAGCCTTTTCACCTTTTACAACGATACCTTTCAGTTTTTTGGCACCCATGACCGCACCCATTCCTGTCCTGCCAAAGGCGTGGCAGTAATCGGCAATGATATTGGCGTAGTGAACCTGGTTTTCTCCAGCAGGGCCAATCACAGCGGCCCTGGATCTTTTTTGACCCGTATCATCTCTGAGCCAGTCAATGGCAGGTCCGATCTCGGCTCCCCAGATCTTTTCCGCGTCTCTAATCTCCACGGTATCATTGTGAATCCATAGATAGACAGGCTTTTTGGCTATCCCCTCGATAATGATCCCGTCATAACCGGCCCTCTTCAATTCAGCACCCCAAAAACCACCGGCCTCGGATTCACCAAACGCCCCGGTCAGGGGGGATTTGGCCCCTACGCTCGCCCTCCCTGTTCCGATCAATTTGTGTCCCGTCAGTAGTCCTGTTGCAAAGACAAGTTTATTTTCAGGGCCCAGTGGGGATGCATTCCCGGGGACTTCTGTAAGCAAGGTCTGCAAAATCACACCGCGTCCGCCCAGAAAAGATCGATAATAAGACTCTTCATGGTTCTCTTTGGAGATTTTTCCTTTTTCCAGATTTACCCTAAGCAATTTTCCCGTATACCCAAAATGATCCATTTTTCTATCGACCTCTCTTTCTCCAACACGTTTTTGGTTAAGATTTGCGTAAGCCCTTAATACAAAATGCAGTTTATCCGCAACGCATAAAAATCACAGAAAACCTTCGAGGGAACACCCATATAATTGGTTCCATATCATATTTTTACCCAAAAAACACTCATCCGATGCAGCCCCTTGCCCCAACCAAGGCCCTGAAATGTTGTGGGTCTGTTACCACTCTTTTTGAAGCGCCTGTAGCCGGCGGATTCCCCGTTGACATTAAAGTGCAACCCCACCTATAATTCTCTTTTTAAAAAAACTATTGGGCCATATCTGAGGTCCAGTTTTACCGAGATTTTCTCTGTTAATCAACTTCTAATAATCTCCTTTGAGGTGAAAATGATGGAACAAATGGTAGCAGTGGTGACTGGGGGGACCCGAGGTATCGGTCTGGGAATAGCCAAAACTTTGGTGAAGCAAGGGGCATCCGTGGCCGTTACCTATAAAGAGGATGATGCCGCCGCAAGAAAAGCTAAGGATCAAATGGAAAATCTTATTGACGAAAAACAAGAGGTCCTATTACTAAAAGGGGATGCCGGAGATCCGGAGGCCGTTAAAGAACACCACCGGGAGGTGCATGATAAATTGGGGTCTGTAAACGTCTTGGTCAACAACGCCGGGATAATGTTTAAGAAATCCTTTGAAGAACTCACAATTTCCGACTGGGACAACACGATTCGAATAAACCTCAGCAGCGCTTTTTACTGGTCTGCCCAGGTGATCCCGGGGATGAAGAACCAAAAGTATGGCAGGATTGTGAACATTGCCTCTGTGGCCGCCAGGGGTCCGAGTGTGCTTGGACCACACTATGCAGCATCCAAGGCAGGGCTTTTGGGTTTGACCAAGTTTGCTGCACGAGATTTGGGATCATTCGGAATTACTGTAAATGCAATTGCTCCGGCATTTATCGAGGACGCCGGTATTTTTGCTGAGTGGTCCGATGAACAGAGGGCTTCCCTAAAGGATAAAGTGTTGGTTCCCCAGATCGGAAATGTCGAGGATGTTGTTCGCGCCTTTGAATATCTCTTGTACTCACCTTTTGTCACCGGAGTGACCTTGGACGTAAACGGTGGTGTATTTATGATCTAATGTACCCCGATAAGGGTTGGGTTAGTTTTCGTGCAGACACTATTTAAAAACGGCAGACTCAGAGGAGATGGAATGGGGGCTGGCCAAAAGAAAAAAGCGGCGTTGGTTATTGCAACTTTGGATACAAAGAGTGAAGAGGTCATTTATCTGAAGAACCGAATTGAGGAAAAGGATCTTGATGTGGTCATCCTGGACACAGGGATCCTGGGAGAGCCAAAGGGTGTTGCGCCTGATGTTTCAGCATCCGAAACCGCCAAGGCCGCCGACACTACGCTAAAAGAGATTAGGAAAAAACCCAGCCGGGGTGAGGCCGTCGATGAAATGCTAAAGGGCGCAAAGGTCATTACAACACAATTGTTTCAACAAGGCCGCATTCATGGGGCTATTTCATTGGGCGGAGCCGAGGGGAGCGTCATGGCTGCGGCTGCCATGCAAGTTCTCCCGCCGGGTTTCCCAAAGGTCATTATCACCCCATTGGCCAGTGGCGTTAGGTCTTTCGGGCCATTTGTCGGCATCCGGGACATCATGGTTATGCATTCCCTTGTGGATATTGCCGGCATTAACGATATCAGCCGCTCCATATTTGACAACGCCGCTGCCGCCATCTCCGGTATGGTACAACAATACAGACCCATGGAAATAAAGGGAGATAATTTGGTCCCGATTACAACATTGGGGACAACCGATAAGGCCATGAGATTTATTTTTCAGAGGCTGGAGAGGGCGGGGTATGTACCAATCATTTTCCACACCAGTGGCGTCGGCGGCCAAGTCATGGAGGACATGATTGATCGCGGTTTTTTTTGTGGGGTGGTGGATCTTTGCACCAACGAACTGACCGACAATCTGGTTGGAGGTTTTCACGACGCAGGTCCCCACAGACTGGAAGCTGCGGGCAGAACCGGCATCCCCCAGGTGGTTGTTCCGGGGTGTCAGGATTTTTTTGCCCAAGGCCCTCCCCATACGGTGCCGGAGAAGTGGCGAAACCGCAAAAAGTATTACCATAACCCTGTGTTTACACTTATTCGGCCCAGTATACAGGAGATGAAGGAAATCGCCCTGAGGTTAGCCGGCAAGATAAATGCCGCCAGAGGTCCTGTAACAGTTGCTCTGCCCTTACGGGGCATGAGTATCGGCGGGTTGGAAGGTGGTAGTACATACGACCCGGAAGGGGATCGGGTCTTCTTCAAAACACTAAAAAAATCTTTAAGAACCGAAATACCGGTGATCGAGGAGGAGATGCATGTCAATGAGGAGCCCTTTGCCGATCGCGTCTTCGAGGCATTCCAAAAGGTCATGGCAAAGGGGCCTGCAAAACCATTTAACGAAAGGAGATGAGAACCGTGGCTCTTGACTTTTCAACATGGAACATGGGACATCTGTGCTACCCTGACATACAAGAGTACCTGAAACAAAAAGATATCGTGATGGTGCCTGTAGCCAGTCTGGAACAGCACTCCTATCACTGTCCGCTGCTGACAGATAGCCTTCACTGTGAAGCAATCACCAAAATTGCGGGTGAATATGCCAAAGTTCTGTATACACCCCAACTGTGGGTGGGGTACAGCCCCCATCATATGGGACCTCCCAACCAGGGTCTCGGTACCTGTACAGTCCGGGCGGAAACCTGGCGAAACATGATGTATGATATCTGCCGGAGTCTGATTCACCACGGGTTCAATAAGATCATGATGGTGGTGGGTCATGCGTCAAACATGAAAATCATTGACCCCCTGATACGCAGCCTCAAGTACGATACAGGTGCCTTGATTGGCGTATGCAAACCTTGGGCTGAAAACTATCTCGGGATTGTGGAAGACATCCTGGAAGGTCCGCCTGAAGAGACCCCGGGGTGGCACGCCGGTGAACTGGAAACATCTCAGGTAATGTCTGTGGATGAAAAACTGGTTCGAATGGATCGGGCCATTAAGAGCGAGCGGACAAGAACCCCTCCCTTTCTTCCGGATGCTTTTCTAAAGAAAGACGGAACCCCCAACGTTGAATTTGAAGGCTACAATTATTTTGTTTTTCCCATGGAGCATCGAGAATTCTCAGACACGGGTCTGATAGGAAATCCGTTGCGGGCAACCAAGGAGAAGGGTGATAAGGCCAACCGTCGGTTTGGGGAACACCTGGGTCGGGCCCTCAAAGAGCTTGAAAAAGTGACGGTGGTAGTCAAGAACCGGGAGTGGACCAATCGGGTTTAGAGACAAAGTTACATAATGCGAATTGAAAAGGGAAGGAAACGCTACATGCCAAAGGACCTTCTTTTCGATGTGATACTAAATGAAATTGCGGATATCGTTGGCCATGAGGATGTCACGGTTCGGGAAGCGGAACGAATTGCCTACAGTATGGACGTCTATCTGGTTTCCCAGATATGGTTGGATGGTGGTCAGAAACCTCCCAGACCGGACTGGATCGTTTTTCCCGAATCTACGGATGAAATTTCCCGTTTGCTCAAAATGGCCTCACGGCATGGAATTCCCGTAATTCCTTATGGCGGGGGCACTGGGTCCCAGGGTGGGACGGTGCCTCTCTATGGGGGGATGCTTATCGATCTCAAAAAGATGAATCGTATCATCAAGATTGATGAAAAGTCCTTTACCGTCACCGTCCAACCCGGGGTAAACGGCCAGCACCTTGAATGGACCGTAAACAAAAAAGGTTTTACACTGGCCCATTATCCTGCCTCGATATATGGGGCAACCGTTGGGGGATATGTGGCTGCCCGGGGGTCAGGAACCCTTTCCACAAAATACGGAAAAGCAGAGGACATGGTCATCAACATGGAGATTGTCCTGCCTTCGGGTGAGGTCATTCGCACCCTTCCCGTCCCAAGCCATGCATGCGGACCTGACCTGTTGCAGTTGTTTGTGGGTTCTGAAGGAACTCTGGGGGTCATTACAGAAATAACGATGCGGCTGGATCCTATTCCGGAAGAGCGGCGCTGGCGCGCTTATCTCTTTGATGACATACGAAAGGGACTGGAAGCAGGCCGCCGTATCATGACCAAACGTCTTAGACCATGCACCATCCGTTTATACGACGAAAATTCCACACAACGGATTGTAAAGACGGTTCTTGGCCTTGATGTGGCAGGCTCCTACATGGTGATCGGATCTGACGGGGACAAAAGATGTGTAGACCTGGAAATGGAAACCATACACGAGATCTGTACGGATCAAAATGGAGAAGATCTTGGACCTGAACTCGGGGAACATTGGTGGAAACACCGCTATGACTTTTATTTTCCACCGCTGAACTTGATGTTGCCACAGATGTTCGGGACTATTGAGACTACTGCAACCTTTGATCGGATTTACGATATTTACACGGCCAAAAAACATGTCATTGAGAAAGAATTCAAAGAGTGGGGCACGACCTATATCGGTCATTTCTCCCACTGGTTTCCATGGGGTGTAATGGTCTATGATCGATTCATCATTGATAAACCGCCGCAGGATCCCCACGAAGCGCTTCAACTCCACACCGAAATCTGGGGAAAAGCGGCTCGGACTTCCATCCAGCATGGGGGCATCCTAAACGATCATCATGGGATTGGTTTTAAGTTGGGTTGGCTTATGCCCGAGCAATACGGTTCGGCATGGCAGGTGCTACAAGGCATAAAGGATCACTTGGATCCGCTCGGTATCATGAATCCGGGCAAATTGGGATTTTCCCGTCGATGTAAATAAAAACCGATTAAAAACGCATAAAATGGAAAGGAAGCAAGATCGATGTTTCTAAGTGATGTAGAAAGGACTGAAACGATTAAGGCTTGCCGACACTGTCCCATGTGCAACGTGGCGGATCGTGTGGCTCAATTGGTTTGTAGGGAATCTTACGGTCCCCGGGGGCGGGGGGCGATCCTGTTCGCCATTGATCAAGGACTCCTGGATTGGGACGAAACCATCGCAGATATCATGTACACCACCCAAAACGACGGATTAATCCAGGAGTGGTGTGTGGGAAATTATGATCATGAAGAGCTGGTCCTGGATGCTCGCGCCAAGCTATTCGAAAAGGGGTTGGCGCCGGAGGGAGTCGTCAAGTTCATTGAAGGGATCCGCGCCGGTCAAAGCAAGGGTTTAAGTCCGGAAGAAATTCTCTCAAAGGCGAAGATAACAGCAGAACCCAATGCAGATATTTTGCTTTTTTGTGGGTGTGGGCCGCGGGAGTCTGAAGCAGAGACCATTTTAGAAACGTCCAGGATTTTTGATCGGGTGGGGATAAAATTTCAGGTCCTTTCAGAAGAACCCTGCTGTGGATGGCCTCTTTATCAATTGGGCGATCTTGAAGGCGCGAAAGAATTCTCGGTGAATGTCGCAAAAAAGATCAAGGATTCCGGAGCATCGACGGTGGTTGTTCTGGATGCGGATTGCTATCGTATGCTTCTGACCCGAAATGGGCGTTTCGGGGGCGATCTAAAAGGCATTAAGGTCGTTCCCATCGTAAGCTTGTTGGAAGAGTGGATCGATTCTGGCCAACTCAAGGTCACACAAAAGATTTCGGATTCTGTAACGTATCACGATCCCTGTGCTTTTGCCCGGTACTGCGAAGAGATAGACTCCCCGAGAAAAATCCTGAACATGATATTGGATGGTGAGCTCAAAGAGATGGATAGAACTGGAAGACTGGCCAACTGTTGTGGGGCGGGAGGTATGTTGCCGATTCACCGCCCCGATCTGGCCAACAAAGCCGCCCTTTTGAGGCTTGAAGAGGCGCAGGCCACAGGGGCATCCATCCTGGCAACCGGGTGTCCCCGTTGCCAGAGCACCTTAACACGCGCCACAAGTTCGGGGGCCCATAAGGGATTGCGTATTACTAACCTGGTAAGACTGGTAGCTATTGCGGCCGGGCTTGTGGAATAAACACACCCAAAGCACTTCCCCTTTGCCATAACCAGTGAACATAAAAACAGAGTGAATGTAAAGAGCAGACAGCGGAGACCAAATTGAAACCGAAAGAATTAATACAAGAGAATACTATAGGCTGGGAACCCCTCAATTGGATGGAAGAGGAAAAACTTTCAATGCCAAAAAAACTCGTCATCCTGACCGCCGCACCCGGGGCTACTGTTGCAAAGACACAAAACCCCTATCTTCCGATTACACACAAAGAGATAGTAAAAAATCACGTGGGGGCCTATAAGGCTGGGGCTTCTGTTTTTCACGTCCATGCCAGAGATGAAAAGGGGCATCCCACAGGGGATCCACAATTGCACAAACGCATCATCCTGGAGCTCAAGGAGAAGTGTCCGGATGCTATAATTGATTGCAGTTTTGCGTATCCCTTCTCTGAAGATAGTGTTAAAGCCCGTTTGGAGCCTATCTGCAAACTGGACCTCCCCATTGAGCTTGGGACCATGTCTGCGGGAACCATGAATATAATGGGACGATGGGTCTACATAAACAGGGAAGACTATCTCAAAGCCGCCGTAAAATACCTGCAGGAAAGAAAGATAAGACCCACGATTACAGTTTATAATGTCAAACAGATCGAGGAAGTGAAGAAATGGGCCATAAAGACGGGTCTGGTCAAAAAGCCCTATCTGAATCTCAGCCTCGGCCTTTTTGGTGATCCTGCTCGAAGTGATGTTCTCAAGACCTGGCTCAAGTACCTGCCCGAAGAATGTGATTGGGTCGCGGAAACGGCCGGCAGGAACTGGCTTCCAACAACGATCGAAGCCATCCTGAGCGGGGGTCATATCATGCGAGCGGGGATGGAAGACGGTATTTATATGTACCCTCACAGGGATGATCTCATTAAGAGCTCTGCTGAGGCAGTAGAAAAGGTAAGGAAAATTGCGGAAGAACTGGGTCTTGAAATTGCGACACCCGATGAAGCCCGAAAAATCTTAGGGCTGGTATAAATTTGGTGATAAAAAACCGACCAATTTTTAACAGTTTTTGATCGATCTGAAAGCGAATTATTGCGCAAGCCCTGAGGTGTCTCTGATGAGTCGATATGAAATAGAAAGGCCCCCGAAGAAGATCATAGAGGATCTGAAAAAAATGTATTCGGGTATTATTCAGGACGCCTGTGACAAGGTTTTAGGGCTGGGCGTAAGGACCTGGATGGATGCGAACCTGAGGCCGATCTTTGATGAAATAAAGTTGATCGGGCCGGCGATCACCCTGCAGATGGTCCCTCCATCTTTGAGCTCTTATAAGTGCAGGTCAGGGCTTAGCCTGGCCTTTGAGGCAATAGATATGGCCCAGGCCGGCGACGTCTTTGTCGTTGGGGGTGGATTAACCGACTCTGGTATGTGGGGAGAGATGATGGCCATTGCAGGGACCGTTAAAGGCCTTGGTGGAGCAGTCGTGGATGGCGGTGTGCGGGATGTTCTGGCGATCCGCGAGATGAAATTCCCTCTGTTCTATCGAAATCCGGTTGTCACAACAGCCCAGACAAGGCTTGATACCATCTCGGTCAATGACCCGATTCAATGTGGGGGGCGATTGGTTTGTCCGGGAGACCTGGTGTTTGGCGATTACGACGGGATCACCGTGGTTCCCAGGGATTCAATTGATAAGATATACCCGCTGTGTCTTGAATATTTTGATACGGAGAAAAAGCAACGGACTGCTCTAAAGCAGGGGATGAGGGTGTCACAGTTTAAGGAAGATATTCTCTAAGGGCTCGCGCAAAAATAACTTCACATTTTCGCATGCCATCTTCAGATCATCTTCGGCCGCGCCTCAATCGCGAAATCCTCGGAAGAGTGTTGCTATTCCTGTGGTTTCGCTCAATCGGCGCAACCAAATCTGATCTAAAT
>JAUVRS010000221.1 GCA_030597505.1 Desulfobacteraceae bacterium | reverse complement strand
TAGATTTTTCGTTGGCCCATAGAGGGGCTACAAGCTCAGATCTCACGGGGTCCCCAGTCAGCCGCTGCACAACCATCTCAGGGGGTAGAAGTTCCAGAAAATCAACAACCGTTTCTACGTAATCCTCCCTTTCAAGACATGAAAACACGCCATCTTTATAAAGCCGTGCCAGTCTTGTGCCTCTGGCCACATAAAGCCGATGAATCTTGACCCCGTGAACCGGGAGTTTGGAGAGAAACCGGGCGGTCTCCAGCATCATCTTCCGGTCCTCACCCGGCAGACCCAGGATAACGTGGGCACATACATTTAGCCCAAATTCACCGGCCATGTGCACGCTTTGCTCAAAACAGGCAACATCATGCCCCCGGTTGATTCTTTTAAGGGTTACGTCATGGGCAGATTGCAACCCAAATTCCAGCCAAACAAGGTGCTCTTTTTGGTAACCGCCCAAGAGGTCCAGTACTGCCGTCCGGACACAGTCCGGTCTGGTGCCAACCGATAGTCCCACCATATCCTTATGAGCCAATGCCTGTTCATAGAGGGTCTTAAGCTGGGGGAGGGGGGCGTGAGTGTTTGTAAAAGACTGGAAATAGGCAATAAATTTTTTGGCCTTGTACCGGGTTTGAATATATTTTTTTGCTCTGACAATCTGAGCGTCAATGGAAAGGCCGTCATTTACCCAGGCCCCTGTCCCGGAGCCTCTGGCATCGCAGTAGATACACCCTTCATAAGAAATGCCCCCATCTCTGTTGGGGCAGCTCAGTCCTGCATCCAGGGCTATCTTTTGAACCCGTTCCCCGAATATTTCCCTCAAATAGCTACTGTAGTCACGATATCTTTTCAAAAGATAGGCCGTACAGATGGGATTGAACCACCCCTCCCCAAGCGGGCGGGGTATCAAGTAAAGATTATAGGCTCTCCTTCGAAATGGACTTGGGTGGTAACGAAAACTTTAGATTTTTATGGTTCAGCTCGTTGTAATATGAAAATATCAATAAGTTATGGTCGGTGGAAGCAGGGCTCCCGGGTCTTCCTACAGACCCGGGAGTCCTTTACGAGAATTTTTTGATTCCACTATTTCCTATTTTTTTCCGACCTTTTTCTCAGCCAATTCCTTCAAAACTCTTTCAAGTTTTTCCAGTTCCTGGCCATAACCTGCCCAATTCTCCTGGCGGAGATAGACCTTTGCTTTATTATAATGATCCAGGGCCAGGACCCCAAGATCAGAGGACTTGAGGATCTTCTTGGCAGACGGGACATCGACCTGTCTTGACGATATTTCTTCTCCCAGCACACTGCTCAAGGCCTCATCAAGGGTTTCTTTCATGGCAATCCGATTGCCAAATGCCACGATAACCCTCTTTAATTCCGGAAGGGCAGCGCTCCTCATTTTATCACGTTGGGATGAAGGCCCTCTTTTTCCTCCCCTGGATTTTCCACCGCCTTTGGATTGAAGTGGCCCTGTTGCAGGCGGCAGGCTTTCTTCCTGCGTTGCTTCCAGATAAATGGGCTCTACATAGATAAAGGAGTCAGCTACGGGAATGACCATAAGATTGCCCCTGATGACACCGGAACCCCTCTGCCCCCACAGACTCAACTCACGGGAGATCTCTGTCTGCTGGTCGACTCTGGCCTCAATCTGCATGGGTCCGTAGATCAGTTTTTCTTTGGGAAGCTTATAGACAATGAGGTTCCCATAGTTGGGGAGATCGCTTCTGGCCGCCAGCCATCCGATCATATTATTTTTTCTGGAAGGGGTAAAAGGGAGCATAAGAAGAAACTCCTCTTTGTCGCCCTCCGGCAGCTTTATGATGATATAGTATGGCTCCATTCTTTGCGGGCTATCCCCATACAGTTCATTGGGAAGTTCCCAAAGGTCTTCTTCGCTGTAGAAGACCTGGACGTCTTCCATGTGATACCGCGTGTAAGCGGCCGATTGAATGGAAAAAAGATCTTTGGGGTAACGGATATGTTTTTGTAAGTCTGCCGGCATTTCCTCAAACGGCTTGAATAGGTCAGTAAATATATTGGCATAGACCCTGGCAATGGGATCCTTTTTATCAATCAGGTAAAAGGAGACATCTCCGCTATACGCACCAATGGTGACCTTGACGGAATTGCGTATATAGTTGAGCGATCTGTTCTTGAAGGGGCCGGTAGATCGGAAAGAGTATGGGTACATATCAGAGGCGGTGTAAGCATCAAGCATCCAGTAGAGCTTTCCCTCGGAGATAACCAGATAAGGGTCATGATCATACCGCAGAAAGGGAGCTATGGCAGCTACCCGCCGGTCAATCCTGCGTTTATACATGATCCTGCTGTCCGGGGCCAGATAGTTGGTAAAGAGTATCTGGGTGTCCATAAACTCAATGGCGAATAGGAGTCTTCTGCCAAATGAACTTATTGGCACGCCCCCCGTGCCCTGATAAACGGTATAGACATTCTTGTTCCCCTTTGGATAGTCAAATTCCTTGGTTTTTGTCTTTACCAGGACATATTGACCTGTTTTTTCTCCATAATATATCTCCGGCCGATCTATCTTCAGATTGCCTTCAGAAACAGGGGGAAGGTCTTTGACAAACAGCCGGGGCAGCCCTTCCTTTGTGACTTCATTTACCGGGCTTGCCGCCAAGCCGTAGCCATGGGTATATGTGAGGTGCCTGTTTACCCAGGTATTGGCCTTTGGGGGAAGTTCATCGACCAACAGTTCCCTTGCCGACAACATTAGCTGTCGGTACTGGTTGTTTATTTCATAACGGTCCACGTCCACATTGTTAAAATCGTAATACAGCCGTATGGCTTGAATCTGTCTGTATGTCTGAAGCAAAGGGCGTTTGTCCCAGATCCTGATATTCTGAATCGTTCCACTTTGCTTCCTCACCTCCTCCAGACTGAGTTTGTCATTAACCTCAAAATTGACTTCTTTTATCTTGTTGAGATTATAGGCTTTTCGAGTGTAATCAATGTTATATGCAATATATTTGGATTCTTTGACAAGCTCATTGGGTTTGACCACAAACTTTTGAACTACCATGGGGAGGACTATGGAAAAAACCAACACGGACCCTATCCATACCCCGCCGCCAATCAAGAGGATTTTTGTTCTTGGCTTGGAAATGTTAAGAAAAAGCAGAACCCCCAAGGCAAGAGATAGTAAAATCAAGAGCCTGAAGGCCCAGATTTTTATGTGCACATCAGTATAGCTGGCGCCAAAGGCGGGTCCCAGTGTGGAATAGACAAGGCCATAGACTTTTAGTTGATACCCCCAGGCCAGAAGTAATGCAACAATCCCTGCCAGAAAAATAAGGTGCTTTTTGACCCCTGGTGCGACCGCAATTTTTGGCAGTGCAGGCGGGGCGCCTTGCGCCTGGACTACTTCACCAATTACTTGAATGGCGCCGTTTTTGAGATACCAGATCACGGTCAGACCGGCGCCAAAAAGAAAAAGAAGCAGCAAACCATTCCGGATAAACTCGTAAAATGGAAGGGAAAACACGAAAAAACCAATGTCTTTGCCAAAGATGGGGTCTGTGCTGCCGAAGGGCTGCTGGTACAGATAGCGAAGAACCAAGTCCCATTTTTCGGACCCCTTTGATGCAATAAAGAAGCTGGCAAGCAAGATAAACGCTACGAAAAGGAGGTTCAGGGTATTTGTAGAGATGCCGATCTGCGAAGCAAAACTGCCCTGATCCCCAAAGCCGCTTCCATCATCGGCCTCCGGGCTCAGCCGTCTTGCTATGTAGAGATTAAGGGTTAGAATCAATATCAATAAAAGCCAGACCACAAACCCAAACCCGAACTTGGTCAACAGCATGGTCCAGAACACGGGGGAAAAGTTCAGGTTTTCAAACCACAGCCAGTCAGGATAAATAGAAATAATAGAAAAGAGGAAAAGAAGAACCAAAGCCCCGCACGCTATCAATAATTTTATTTTCATGTTCATGAGTCAATCTCCGATATATTAAAAATGATTTTGAAAAAAGTTGAAAATCTTATTGTATAAACGACGTTTCTCTTGACCAACATACTGATATAACTTGTGATATTCGTTTTTTGTTCGATATCTTCTGTGAAAATGATATTTTAGAGGCCTATTAGAATCAGTGGTAACCCCTATCTTTAAAAAATTAAAGCCATAATTCACATCTGTTGTTGAAAGGGATAGTAACAGTAAACCAGGCATTGTCAATGATTGTCTTGTCTTTCCCAATAGCCCCCGACATTATCCGAAGTCGCTGAGTGCTAAATCGCAAGGGCTCATTTCCCTCCGTCAAATCATTCACTCGCCCCGGGGGGCAAGATGCTGCCACCTGTCTGTTGACAGCACCTGGCGGTTGGCCACATTCCGGGGTTCTCTGTCATAAGAGAGATCCACCACGCATTTTGCAGCCTCCACGGCCATCCGAATGACGCATTCCCTGGTCAGCGCGGCTGAGTGAGGGGTCAAGATGACATTTTTCAGATTTAACAGGGGGTCCTCTTTTGGCACTGGTTCCTGGCTGAAGACATCGAGGCCCGCCCCACCAATCCTCCTTTCACTCAACGCCCGGACCAGTGCTTGCTGGTCTATGACCGGGCCCCGGGAGGTGTTGATCAAAAGGGCTTCCGGTTTCATCCAGGAGAGTTCCTTTTCTGCCACTGCATGAAAGGTATTGTCCGTCAGCGGGATATGGATGGATATCACATCTGAGTCTGAAAAAAGCCTCTTGATATCCGTAAATTCCACCCACTCGGTGAATTTCTCCCGAAATTCTTTCTTCAAAAATGGATCAAAAGCCAATATTTTCATCTGAAACGCATCGCGGCAGACGAGCCCGAGCTGGGAACCGATACGTCCAAAACCCAACAGACCCAGGGCCTTCCCATTCAAGTCCCTCGGCAGATTTTTGTAACGAATTTTAAAATCATCGTTTCGAACGGCCCTGTCCAGGACAAAAAGCTGTTTGGAAAGCGCAAACATCAAAGAAAGCACATGCTCCACAACGCTGGTTGTGTTGACCCCG
>JAUVRS010000217.1 GCA_030597505.1 Desulfobacteraceae bacterium | reverse complement strand
GGTCCATTTCATCCGGGAGCACCATCGCGGCCAGATATTCAGCCAATCTGGTAAAACGCTCAACCTTTGCAAAGGAGGTCCCCAGTTTGGCCTGATAGATCACCCCTTTCAGGTCTTCGAGTCGATCCAAGAGGGATCTTTTTCGATCTTCCTTAAAGAAAAAATCGGCATCCGACAGCCTTGCACGCAGGACCCTTTCATGGCCTCTCCGGACAATGGACTCATCTCTTGTAACGGTATTGTTCACCGCCACAAAATTTGGCATCAGTTGGCCTTCCCCATCATAAACTGCGAAATACTTCTGGTGTTCTTTCATGGCCGTGATCAAGACCGGATCGGGAATCGCCAGGAATGCCTCATCAAAACTACCGCCCACTGCAGAGGGGTACTCCACCAGATTGGCAACGGTTGATACCAGTTCCGGGTCTTGTAAGAGGGTCCCCTTAACCATTTTTGCCGCCTCCCCGGTCACCCTCTCTACAGCCCTGTTCCTCTCTCCCTGATCTATTATTACGGAGGCCTTTTCCATCTTCAGAAAATAGTCCCGAACACCTGAAACCGCCATTATCTCCGGCGCCATAAATCTATGCCCCCGTGTGGTGTTGCCGGCACTCACCCCCGCCGCCTCAAAGGGGACCACACTGCCATCGAGAAGACACAAAATCCAGTGAACGGGTCTCACAAAAGGAAAACCGATATCTCCCCAGCACATGGACTTAGGCCAGGGGATATTGGCGATGAGATTGGGAAACGACTCGGAGAGAACCTCAAGGGTAGATCTCCCTGGCACCTCCCTCTTGACATAAACATACTCCCCTTTGGTTGTCTCAATAACCTCCAGATCTTCTATCGATACGCCTTGTTTTTCGGCAAACCCCAGGGCCGCTTTGGTGGGGGCCCCGTTTTCATCATAGGCAACCCTCTTTGGCGGACCGGTAACCTCCATAACGAGATCTTTCTGTTTTTGTGAAACCCCTCTTCCTACCAGAACTATCCTTCTGGGTGTCCCATAGGTATGGAGGCCGTCTGTCACCTCAATCCGGTTTTCCTTCAAACAGGCATCCGCAAGAGATTTCAACTCGCTTAACCCCTTCTCCAGGTACCCTGAAGGAATCTCCTCCGTTCCAATCTCTAAAAGCAATTCAGCAGCCATATTTCCTTATCAATCCCATTGATTTAAAAAAATCTGAAATTCGCAGCGTCTCTCATTTCGCCATAAGCGGGTAACCCATTTCTTCCCGCTGCGCAAGATAGTTTTTGCATGACAAGCGGGCCAAATTTCTGATGCGGTCGATATAATGGGTCCGTTCACTCACACTGATCGCTCCCCTGGCATCCATGATATTAAATATGTGAGAGCATTTGAGGCAGTAATCATAGGCAGGGAGGACCAGACCCTTTTCATTGATCCGTTTTGCCTCTGTTTCATACATATCAAATGTTTTAAGGAGCATCTCCACATCAGCCAGCTCAAAATTATAGGTGGAAAGCTCCCACTCACCCTTCTTATGCACATCCCCATAAGTAATACTGTCATTCCACAAGAGATCATAGACATTCTCTTTCACCTGCAAATACATGGAAATCCTTTCCAGCCCATATGTTATTTCCACTGAAATAGGATCGAGACGGATGCTCCCTGCCTGTTGAAAATAGGTAAACTGGGTAATCTCCATGCCATCAAGCCAGACCTCCCAACCTAGCCCTGAGGCGCCAAGAGTAGGTGATTCCCAATCATCCTCAACAAATCGTATATCATGATCAAGGGGATCGATACCGAGGGCTTTAAGGCTGTTGAGATATATATCCTGTATATCTATGGGGGAAGGCTTTATTATCACCTGATACTGATAATAGTGCCCCAAACGGTTGGGGTTGTCACCATATCGACCGTCCGTGGGACGTCTGGAAGGCTCCACATATGCAACGGACCATGGTTCAGGGCCGAGGACCCTTAAGAGGGTTGCGGGGTTAAAGGTCCCCGCACCCACCTCCAGGTCGTAGGGCTGCTGGATCAAACAACCCTTGTCGGCCCAGAATTTTTCCAGGGCCATAATAAGTTCTTGAAAAGTCATAAGACCCTCGCTTGTCTTTTTAACGCAGCACCCTTTCAGGCTCTTTAGCTGCTGGCGCGCCTGGCAGGATTCGAACCTGCGGCCTGCGGATTAGAAGTCCGCTGCTCTATCCAGCTGAGCTACAGGCGCAATTTTATCATTAATGTCTCTTTATATCGAAATTTTCTCAAGGGAAAAAACATGACGCCCTCCCCTTCCCTTGGGAGAACCGGGATTTCTGAAAGGTGAAAATGGAGACCGCTTCGGGAATCAACTCGATTACTCTTGATGGGGGCTATGCAATCTTGTTATTTAATAAATATGAAGTCGTCACATCCGCGTGACCATTGAGCACCTGCCGAAGCACCGTATTGGTCTTCTCTTCCAACTGGCCAATGTTCTCCGCCAGCCCTTTCAGACCTATAAGGCTCTTTCTGGACTTTTCCTGATAGGGCAAACCGAGAGAAGTTTCCTGTAAGATTTGGATGAGTCTGTCAAGTAACTGAAAGTCGATACGGTCCATATTTGTATAAATGAGGTCAACCCATTCCCTTTTCAAACCTTCAGGTATGGTGTTATATGACGCGAGAAGTTCCGGATCTCTGCCTAGATAAAGAGATTTCTTGAGTTTTCCCAAATTTTGATATATCTCTCCGGCCGCTTCGTCACCAAAGGGAGCCTTGTGAATCAAGGCCTCCCATCTCTCTTCAATCTGCATCCGGACCCAATTTTCCCCTCGCTCGGGTGGAAGCGTGAGACTCAAAACCTTGTTTTGTATGTCAACCAGTACCCTTTTCTCTTTTTCAGCAATTCCCGCCGCCGCCATTACTGACCGGTTCAAAGCACAAATTGCATCGCGTTTCATCTCCTTTTTCTCAGAACGTTCTAACAGCGCCTCCTCCCATTGGACTCTTAGAAAACCAAGTTCCTGTTTGATGAGGGAAAAGATAAACCCTGACTTGGTAATCGCATTCCTCAATGAGTCTGCGATGATATTGCAGGACCTTAGTCTGTCTTCGGCCAGTCGATGCATGGCCTCGACCGATTGCTGTCTCAGCTGATATGAGAGGAGTTCTGTCCCAAGAGCACGGGACAACCCGTTTATGACCTTGGTTTCCGGGCCGTCTATTTTTATTGTCTTCGGGCGGAAATGGATCTTAATGACTGCCACTACCACATAGTCACTATCCTGCCACAGCACCCTACCTTCAAAATGCTCGGGATATTCTGAAGTTACATTGTTGTTCAAATAGAGGGCTTTTTTACTGACCACGACTGGCTCCATGTGGTGGCAATCATCTCCCACTCCGGCCACTTGAAGCCTCACGCTCCGTTTATCATTTATGGGGTCTTCTGCGGTCCAGCTCTGCTGCCTTTCCACGCACCATGCCATTGCCTCCAGGGGGCGCCCCGGTTCGTCTCGGTATTTACTCCAGGGTTTTCCCGGGGGGGTGTAGTCAGACCTGGCAGAAAACCCCCAGGTGATGACCTTTTTTTTATCATCAATAGTTCCAGAGGTAATCCGCATGGCAATCATTTCAGGAGGGCCCCCTATACGATAAACAGTCCCTCTGTAAGCATTTGGGAGACAACGCAGGATTGCCTCGATAATCTCCTTACAGACCTGTTCCAGGGTCTCCCCGTCGATTTTGATGCTCAAATTCTTTCCCCCTCCTCATGGGGCCAAGTATCACCCGAAATACGCTGCACCGCCCTCCAGATCTCAAAATAACGGCTGGTGATGCAATAACAGGCGAGCGGAATTTGTCCATTGCGCAGAAATCGAGATACTGTATACATTTTTTATGCTTTGTCAATAATAAATCCCCCTCTTGACTTTCTTGACTTTAAATGTCAAAAAGGGGGCCTATGGAAAAAGGAATCTTTATAGAAAAAATCCCGAAATTAAAAGACCCCATCCTTGTTGCAGGATTTGATGGTTGGGGAAATGCTTTGGATATTTCAAAATCCATGGCCGCCTATCTGATACGGAAACTTAAGGCTGAATCCTTTGCGAAAATAAACCCGGACCTCTTTTTCAGATATGATGAAAACCGTCCCTTTGTAAACATAGAAGAAGGGATCTTAAAAGCCGTCTCGCCCCCCGGCGGTTCATTCCATTTCTGCCCCACTGGTCCAAAGGGGAGGGATATTGTTATCCTGAAATGCAACGAACCAAGCCTTCGGTGGGCACATTTTGTTGAGGAACTGTTTTCCCTTTGTGAAAAAGTGGGGGTGAGGACAGTTGTGACCCTGGGTGGAATGTATGATAACGTCCTGCATACGGACAGAATCATTTCAGGTATTGCCTCGACCGAAGAACTCTTCTCAAAACTGAAAAAACAAGGTGTTATTCCCATAAACTATCAAGGCCCCGGTGCCATCCATTCCAGCATTCACTTCCAGGGTCTGAAGAGGGGGTTTGAATGTATCAGCCTGTGGTGCCACTGCCCTTATTACCTTCAAGGGACCACCCACTTTGGTCTTCTTTCCTCGCTGGCCTCTTTGCTTTCATTTTTGGGAAATTTTGAGTTGGACACACAAGAGCTCGACTCGAACTGGAAAGAACTCAACAGGCAAGTCCAGGGGCTTATTGAAAAAAACCCTGAACTCCGGACCATGATCAGTGAAATACGAAAAGCAAAGGTTCAAGGTTCGTGGGCGAGTATGAAAGGCTCCATTGAAAAGGGGCAGAAAGTCATACACCTGGAAGACTTTTTGAAATCGAGATAGATTCAGGAAAAAGAAAGGTCTGCATCCCCTCCTTTTTTCCGTACCGCCTCAACGAGGGCAGGCACGATCATACCGGCGGAACCCTCAAGGAAAATATCGGTGATACTGTCAGTCAGGTGGGTTTTTTCCTTATTGATTTCTATAATCTTTGCTCCGTTCTGTTTGGCGATCGATGGAATCGTATTGACGGGGGAAACAACTGCCGAGGTCCCTATTATCATCAGGGCCTGGGTTGCTGCTGCAAGTTTATAGGAATGATTCATTGCCTCTT
>JAUVRS010000110.1 GCA_030597505.1 Desulfobacteraceae bacterium | reverse complement strand
GGGCCCAGTATCCCTTTGTTATCTCTATTTGCCATACCTTTTTCAAAGCGGCCTGGTTTCCCAGAAGAACTCAAGTAGTCATTCGGACTCAAAGACAAGACATCGACGTCTGTCTTTATGGGTGGAGTTTCTGACAATCCCTTGTCTTTGGGTCCGGTAAGAATGGCGGCAACATGAGCTTTCTTTTGATTCTGAGAAAACAACTGGTAAAACCCAAAAACCGAAAGGATCAGAATGATGAAACACAGAAAAAACCAACTCCTCTTATTTGATAAAAAGGCAACAGACGCCTGCGGCTTCTTATCTTCCGATATCTCCTGTTGTATGTCCTTGGCTTTATCTTGCTCCCGACACAGCGCATCAAATCGGTTGAGGGCCTCATTTGCGTTTATTCCAATGGACGTGGCATAAGAAGAGATATACCCTCTGATATAAGGGCCTTCAGGAAGTTTTGCATAGTCATCTTTTTCAAGAGAATCAAGATACCGCTCTGTAATCATCGTCAAATGAGCAACTTCTCTCAGACTGATGTTTTTATCTTCCCTTTGTCTCTTCAGATAATCCCCAAAGGATTGCATTGTTTAATCTCTATATGCCTTTCTTTTAGTGTCCGTCCAGAAATGAGATAGTTTTCGCAAGGTCAAGAAAGATGAGGATTTTAACCACAGGAATACATTGAAGTATTTCGAGGATTAAAATCCGAATCTGACGCAGAGATTGCGGAAAATGGCCATTTATGGATGGGCACTATTTAACAAATCCGGTTCCGCCAATCAAAATAATCGTTCTGCTTTTCTTTAGGGCCTGCGCAGAAATAACTTCCAATAAGGGCTTACATGTGAATAACTTTGCGACAAATTTGACCCAATCTGTATTATAATGAAACAGATGCCACAAATCAAGCCCTCCAGGTAACCTCTATGCAAGATGAGGATATACTTTATTTAGTTTAACCTGTTGGATTTGTAAGGGATATGATTTCAGGTTTCGATGGATGCAAATTCGTATTCGTTTTTATTTTTGGCAAATTCTGTCTTGATCAACCCCATCTCCCTCAAGAATTATTGACATTCAATGGGTTTTGTGTGATTTTATAATATTCGTATTTTTGCTGGAATTGAGCATTTTAGCCACCTCCGATTTTCGAGAACATCAACTGGAGCAAGACATGACATCCGGGATAAAATCTGAAACCCCAAAGGACCAGGGGGATGCAACCCCGGCCACAGGTGTCTCAGGGACCAAGATCGGAACCACTTTGGTCAAGGAAGGGATGATTACAGATCAAGGACTGGCAAAAGGCCTCAAACAGCAAGATGAGCTGCGAAATATGCGTATCGGAGGTATACTTGCAAAACAGGGACTGGTCAGTCATTCCGAAATATCAAGGGCCCTTAAAGTGCAAGAAACCCGGACCGACCGAAAACTGGGGGATTTGCTGGTCGCCTCCGGAGCCATTTCACCTGACAACCTGACTGCTGCCCTGAAAGAGCAGCGGGAACACGGGGCCAAACGGTTGGGTGAAATACTCGTCGAAATGAAGTTGATAAATGGTGAAATGCTTGCGTTAGCCATTGCATTGCAGAATAAGGTACCTTATGTGGATCTGAACACATATCCCGTTGACCCCTTGGCCATCAACTGTATTACCCCTGAAACGGTTAAACGGCTGGATGTGTTCCCTATCAAGCTTGACAAACGCTCCTTGACTGTTGCCAGCGCTGATCCCATTAATCTCAACGTCAAGACGGATCTCTCATTTGCCACTTCATTGGATATTAAAGAAGCCATTGCATCCCAGGAGGCTCTCAAGAGGTCAATCAAGGAACATTATGGTGTGGGTATTGATATATCCGAGATACTATCGGAGAGCCAGAAAATAGATCAAATAAAACCCCCAGATACAGCGGATTATGATCTCAGCGAAAAGGTAGGGAAAGAAAAACCAATTGTAGCCATTGTAAACCATATATTGAACACTGCTGTGATCAAGAGGGCCAGCGACATCCACGTTCTCGCAGAAAGAACCAAGGTTGACGTCAAGTTCCGTGTTGACGGGCAACTTCGTAATGAAATGAACCTGCCCATTTCCTATCTGCCTTCAATCATCGCCCGGATGAAGATTCTGGCCAACATGAATATTGCTGAGCGAAGGCTTCCCCAGGACGGAAGAGCCAGGGTTAGGATAGCGGAAAGGCCGGTTGACCTGAGATTCTCTTGTCTGCCTTCGGTCTTAGGTGAAAGTATGGTTATCCGAGTGCTTGATAAAGAGATGGGGGTTATGAACCTGGCGGATCTGGGATTCTTCACCCAAGAAATAGAAGCTCTGAGAAAATGTCTCGGTAATCCTTTTGGAATGATTTTGTTCACTGGACCGACCGGGAGTGGCAAAAGCACAACCATATACGCATGTCTCCAAGAGCCGGTTCTTGGCGGGAAAAATATTATCACCCTGGAAAATCCGGTGGAATATGAGCTGCCTGGAGTATGCCAGGTCCAGATGCACGCCCAAATCGGCCTGACCTTCTCCCGGGGCCTACGTCAAGTCTTGAGACATGACCCGGACGTGGTCGCTGTGGGAGAGATAAGGGACAAGGAAACTGCAAAAATTTCCGTAGAAGCAGCTCTGACCGGCCATCTTTTTATCAGTACTCTTCACACCAACACAGCCGCTGAAGTGTTTATCCGTCTGGCCGACATGGGTATCGAACCATATCTACTTTCCACCAGTATTCTGGGGGTTGTTTCTCAACGCCTCATAAGAAAGATCTGCACCCACTGTAAGGAGTTGGATCTCAAAGGGAACGAAAAACTCAGATTTAGTGACTTTCCCATGGAACAATTTGAGGGGGTTTCTTTTTACCAGGGAAAAGGATGCGAAGCGTGCAATGGCACCGGCTATAAAGGAAGAACAATTGTCTATGAATTCCTTGAGGTCAACGAGGAGATTAAAAGGGCCGCAATGGAACGTCAATCTGCTCACCAGATAAGACAAATTGCTATCAATACTGGCATGAGACCGCTTAAAGAGATCGCTTTTCAGAAACTGAAAGAAGGTGGTGTTTCAGTTGATGACATAATCCAAATGATGTCGGGGCAAGATATGAATGAAACAAGTACTTCACCATAAAACTCCCTCATTGGCTGGCACTTTGACATTGGGTTGGCCATACCAAGCGTTTTCTGATCTTTGACCCTTTCCACAACGTTGTTCTGAAATTTCATGGGTCCCTTGGTCACGCAAAAAAATAGAAGCCAAGGATCCTGTCGGTTGGATCAGTTGGCCCGGACGTGTCAAACTCGACCCCCGCAATAAGGCCATCTGTCATCCTTACGATACCCTCCTTCTCGATCAAAGAGCCCTGGCTGTCATCTAAGTTGAATTCGACGACGCACTTTACCCCCACTTTAATATCCTGCTCTACATGGAATTTGATACGCAGACCGGCCCGAGAGATATTTTCAACGGTCATCCATCCCCCTTTTTTCTCTCCTGCTGAATCGATCCACGAAAAACGACCTGGTAAGGAGACGTTTTTTCTGAAAAGTTTCCTCCTCTCCACGAGTACTGATTGGGAATGGCCGCATTGGCATTTTACCTTTACTCTGACGGCCTTATCATGATTTCGATATTTCGACATATCCGCACGCCGTGCTTTTCCGCAAGCTTTACAGATAAAAGTAGCCATATTGTTCTCAGAGAGAAAAACTTTTTCTATCATTTTATCCCCCCACCCAAAACTGTGGTTGATAAAAAAACGGCTGGATATTTCCAAATCACAACATATGGTTTCAGCGGTCTTGACCTCAGCCGATGAGAATCAATACATGGTGCATGGTCAAAGCCCTCGGATTGGCCAAAAACATTAGGGAAAAGTACACCAAGACATGCACCGGCCAGGTGATAGCAGGCTTTTTTTAGGAAAAGTATAAGGCGTTTTTCCTTTTGTGTCAATGAAATAGGCCTCTGATGATGCGGTGAAAACATTCTCTCATTTACCCGCATAGCAAAGCGCCTGTGGTAAAACCGGAACCTTCAGTTTGGGGCAGCTTAGGGCCTGCGCAAGAATAACTTTCCAGAATTGGCGCCCGGATGTGGGTCAGATTTGGTCCTATTTCCCAGTGCTATATCTTTCCTCAATAATCAAAGCAGGTCTGATCAGAACAGTAACAACAAATATGCCCAGGGACAGGATGCCAAGTGTAACCCAGATCTCCACCCAAGTGGGCGAATAATCAACTATTTCTCCCATGGGTGAGGGGATAAGACCCGGGACTATCAACCCCATTCCCTTTTCAATCCAGATCCCCATAAAAAGCAGAATCGACGCCGGGAACAGCACCTTGGGATTGTTTTTGCCCGGGTTAAAGGCAAGGATAAGAGTGCCGAGCACATTCATACTGATCGCGCTCCAGATCCACGGCACCAGCGAGTTATGTCCTTCCAGACCAAAAAAGAGATATATGGCAGGCAGACTATGATGAGTGGGAAAATAAAATTCCTTGAAAACCTCGGAAAAGAGCATGATCAGATTGATTATTGATGAAATGACAATGATCAGTCGCAGTTTATTAAAGGTCTGTTTTTCAATCTTAAATGTGGTCTTTGCATTAATAATGACCAATATCATGATTATCAAAGCCGGTCCGGCAGCAAAAGCAGAAGCGAGAAACCTTGGCCCCATAAGGGGATTGTTCCAGAAAGGTCTGGCAGGTAGTCCCTGGTAAAGAAAGGCCGTGACCAGGTGGATCGCAAAGGCCCAGAATATTGAGAGAATAACAAACGGCCGGTATCTTTTTTCATTGGCCGGTTTATAATTATAATGGCAATACAGGATATAGAAAGGAACCAGGGTGTTTAGGGCCAGATAACCGTTTAGAACGATCACATCCCATGCGAGGATTGATGATGGCCAGTTAAACAGCCCAACAACCGGCATCATATGCCACACCCGTAAGGGTCCGCCAAGGTCCACAAGGATAAATGTCAGACACATGACCAGCGCGCCCACAGCCACAAGTTCACCTATGATCACTACCTTATAAAAATCCTTGTCTTTGGAAATATAAGCGGGAAGAATCAACATGACGGCCGCTGCCGCCACACCCACCAGAAATGTAAAGTTGGAAATATAGAGTCCCCAGCTGACGATATTGTTCATACCCGTTGCAGAAAGCCCCAGATTAAACTGAACCGAGTAGGCATAAACCCCGGTTAACATAAACGCTACCAGAATACACAGATACAATTGGTAACGGATTCCGCCGGATATATTCCATAGGATGACATCTGCGACAAATGAGATTAAACCTTTTTTGGGGGGAATTTTCATGGTGAGTTTATTCCTTAAATATTGGTGCCACTTTCAGGGCTAATCCATAAAATACCAGTATTTTGGATCCGTCCCCAGATCTTCTTTCATCCTGAACACCTTTTTGTTTTTCAGGACATATCTGATCTCACTTTTGGGGTCCAAAAGATTTCCAAACACCCTGGAGCCGGTGGGACAGGCCTCAGCACATGCCGGCATTTTGCCTTCCCTGGTCCTCTGTACACAAAAAGTGCATTTCTCCATAACCCCTTTTGTGCGCATCCTGTTGCCCAGGTAATGCTGCTTCCGGGTCAAGTCCTTTAGGGGGACCTCCGGTTTGTTCCAGTTAAAACGACGTCCCCAGTAGGGACAGGCCGCCATACAGTACCTGCATCCGATACACCAGTTATAATCCACAACGACAATCCCGTCAGGTTCTCTCCAGGTGGCCTTGATGGGGCAGGCCTTGATGCATGGAGCGTTTTCACAATGAAAGCACTGAACACCCATATAAAAATGATTTTCAGCCGGCACTTCATGGAAATATTTTCCGTTTCCCGACGTCACATTCATGTTGCCGTGTTCTTTTTCAAAGATACGGATGTACTGGGTCTTTGATTTCCGGTCCAGATTATTTTCCTTTACACATGCCGCCACGCAATCCATATAGCCTTTGCATCTGGAGATATTAAAGGCATACCCGTAAAGGACCTGTTTACGGGGACCCCGGGAACTGATCTTCACATCCGCACCCATTTTGAGTTTGGCCAGACGCTCCATACGTCGCACCGTCTCATCCCTCTCCTCCTGTGTCATCAGCCGGTAATTGCCTTTGAAATATTCTTTCCACTCTAATACGAACTCTTCCTTTGAACCCGTCAGACTGGTGCCGCACCCGGTCATCATCATACTGCCGCCCAGTGCAGCCGCCTTTACAGCTCCTTTGAGGAACTCACGTCGCCCGCACAACTTTTCGTCTTGATGAGTGTTCCTTTTCTGAATCAGATCTTTTTTATTCTCGCGGGAATCCATAATATTCCGCCCCGGTTCCTTTGTGGGATACGCGTGACTACCTTTTAGTCGCTTAAAGCAAGAGAATATGTTTTGGGCCATTTTTTGGCGAATTTCGGAGAATGGGGATCATGGCAGGAGGCGCAGTTCATTACAGTCCGCTTACCGGCCCAGTAGGATATACGCTTGCCGTGGGCACCACCCACCCAATCCCTTTTTTGTCTGAAATGGCACTGACCGCACATCTGATAGGAGTGATCCATTTCTATTTTTGTCCCTCTTTCGGTATTCAGAAAATCACGCTCATCCTGGTTATGACATGTAAAACATTTCAAGGGTTTATTTTCCGGGCCATGTACCAGAACGATATTGCCATGGGCCACCTTCGCGGCCTTGTCAATTGGGGCTTCGTTGTTGTTATGGCAGTTGCTGCATCTAAAACGTTCGATCTTGTCATGACGTGTTTCCGTCCAGAAAAACCCGCCCTGGTATCTTGTGTTGACCAAAACCGGGTTTTTTGGAATGCGGGGGATTGACTCGACTATCTCTTTATCGTCAAAAGGAGCGGTCGCCTCTTTCATGGTCACGGTGACCCCCCCCGTGTGTTCGGAGTATTCCTTACAGCCGAAAAAGATAAGAAATGACAATATTAGAATTAATGATAACTTACGCTGAAAGGGGCATCTCTTCATAAGAAGATCCTTTTCTCACCTGTATTGCGGTTATCTCCGAAAGGGCTCCACTGGAACGTCCGTAACATGACATTGTCTGCAATTACCCCGTGACGGGTGCTCCACCCGAATGGTCGCTACCGTACCCGGTCCTATGTGACAGGCAATACAATTACCCCTCATCTGCAGATCATGCGGGATGGGAAGAGGGGCTCCCGGCAGATAAGAACGCCCTAAACGGGGGGGAGCCACACTCACCCAGTCGTTCTCCCGAAAAAGATCGTCTGTCACAGGCCAGACATGGCACTGCCTGCAACTGATCTGTTCGGGGTGGGGTGTTACCGGCGTCATATTTTTTAATCTCTGTGTCCAGCCACCGTTGGCATGGCATGAAAGACATTCAAGCTTCACTCCATGCATCTCCACCGCATGCGGGATATAGGGTGGTGACCCGGGATATTGTCTTAGGGAATAATATTTACTAAGCGTTCGTCCGGTAGAGGTGCCTTTCTGATAGTCCTTGGACAGCCAATCATGTTGTTCGAACATGGCCCTGCTGTTCTGATCAAAGTTCCGGGTTTGTGTTTCCACCACCGCCGCCTCAATTCGTTTGGGCGTGTTGTAAAAGGCCGAAAGCACGATAAATGGCAACGCAATCACACTGATCCCGGCAAAAACAAGAAAAATCTTT
>JAUVRS010000265.1 GCA_030597505.1 Desulfobacteraceae bacterium | reverse complement strand
CCGGACACGTTTCAAGGTACGTCATATAAATATCTATGACGATCTCTTTACAACCCACAGACGGCGGATCGCCTTGCTTTGTGACCTTCTTGTTTCCAAACCCCTTGGAATTCAATTTAACTGCGCGGTCCGTGTTGGATATGCAGATGATGTCTTGCTTGAAATGCTAAAAGACGCGGGCTGTCTGCAGGTCTCGCTGGGGGTTGAAACCGGGGACCCGCAATTGATGGAAGTCCATAAGGCAGGGGTGGATCTTGATCAGGTAAGAGATACCGTAAACCGTATACAAAAAAAAGGTCTCAGGGCAAAGGGGCTTTTTATGATGGGGTTACCGGGAGATACAGAAGAGTCGATCCAAAAAACCGGCAATTTTGCGCTTTCGCTTGGCCTGGACGATATGAATATGTCCAAATTTACACCATTTCCCGGGGCCCCGGTCTGGTCTACCATAACCGAGTCAGGAACCTTCGATGAGGACTGGCGAAAAATGAACTGCCTCAATTTTGTGTTTCTTCCCGCGGGGATTGAATCAAAAGAAAGGCTCGAAGAACTTTATAATCGCTTTGTAAAGCGATTCTATTCAGACCCGGACTGGCGCAGAAAATTTCGAAAACGGATTTGGCAACACAGAAAGAGTCTGGCTCATCTTATCCGCCATTTACCTACTTTTTTGGCCGCAAAACGCAATTTTGAACCTGCAGGGAAATTTACGGATTCTTAAAAGTTATATATTTACCACCGTAAACAGATGATTATCCACTGTATCATGAAATGCGGTGTATGCCTTTTTGTCAATTTCAGTAGAGCTCTTGTTTTCTCCGATCTCTCGAACCAAAACCCTTTCCCATGCATCTGCAAGCCCCATGTCAAGGGCCTTTGATACAGCCTCTTTGATGGTCCAGACCCTGAGGGATGCCTCTATTTGATCCAGTCGAGAATTATGTACCACCCATCTTTCCTCTTCCTTTATATAAAACCGCTGGGATTTAAGCACCCTTTCAGAGATTTCTTCCACATCGATTCCCACCTGCCCCTCGGCCGCAACCGCGATGGCAAACCTGCTGTCATGAGAGACCGAACAAAAACCATGACGGTTCCCCTCTTTTACAGGGCACCGGGGACGTATACCGTCGGATGCAACCGTTGTAATCGATGATGCAGGTGTTTGCCTGTCATTCCCGGACAACTGTCTGAAGATGCTTTTGCAGCAAAGGCGCGCGCCAAGATAGCTCCTGCCCCTCTTAGACCCCATCTTTCTGAAACGTTCTTTTTCATCATCTGACAGTGTTTTTTCTGCAAGCCCGTTTATTGTTTTGAGTTCAATAAGGGAAAGTGTCAAACAGTGATTATTTATTGTTCCCAGGTGAAGATCATCAACGCCATTTGTAATCCAATCAGGTGGCCTTGTTTTGCCACCACTCACATCCCTCAATTGGAGACCGGTTATTTTCTCATGGGGGATACCGTTTTGGTCATAGATCCAAATATCAAAGATAAGCGACCGGGAAGCCGCCTCCCCCGGTATTATCCTGATGATATAATTTTCCCCCTGACAGGTGGGGTTAATAATCAATCGGTTACAAAACCCCACTGGAAACCCCACAACCCCGGAATACCGTTGTCCCCAAACACAGGCCGCGTGAAAGGCCGCGTCAAGTGGAAAGGGGGAACCCAAGGGGCCTGTGGCACCCGCAATATCCCCGCCTTGAACCTTTGCCACAGCCCCCTTTTCAGAGATAAACAGGGTGTCGGTGACATTGTGGTAAGCAGGGCCAAAAGGGACGAGGTCCCGGTAAAGTTCCCGGGATGGGACATCAATACTTATGCCTTCCAAAGCGGAAACAAAATCAAGCGGCAGCGGAAAAAACCTATCCCCGGAGCGACCAAAACCGAGCGCCACATGTCCCTTTGTGCGGGTGATTGATGTCTTTGGTGATTTGACCTTTGTAAGCAGTTTTGAATTTATGCTGCCATCTTTCAAGACCTCAATTTCATTAAAGGTCTCCATGTTCTCTGTTACATTGTCGGCATAAAAAAATTTGTCAAACCGGGCATCATGAATTTGAGTCACGTCAACATGCGGCAAATATGTTTTTGTGGATTCAGCCAGCAACTGCATGGCTTCCACCGCAGGAAGTACAGCCCTGCCGCCAATGTGGTGATCCATAAGATAGGGATCGATCCGTATTTCAAGAGGTAGTCGTACTTTCTTGACTACTCCGGGAAGGCCTTCCATAATTCCAGTGTCTTTTGATCAATTGCCACCGGTCTGCCCGAGGAATTAAGTGCACAGTGTTTTGTATATCCCTTGCAGACAATGTCGCTTGATTCCATATGCGTAATGATATAGTCAAATTGAATTCTTACCCTCTCAAGTTTCCCGGGGCGAGTGTGAATCCACATGGGGTCATCGTAGTAGAGGGGGGCATAATATTTAACACCCACCTCAATAATGGGGTATATAAAGCCATCCTCTTCAATCTCGCGATAGGCCCGGCCTGCATCGCGCATCATTGAAGCCCTCCCGAGCTCAAAAAACCGCAGATGATTGGCATGATACACAATTTGTGAACGATCCGTATCCGCATAGAGGACCCGGTTCTTGCATTTATGCCAGATCAGCCCATCGGTCTTGTCCTTTACATATCTTTTGTCATGATTCAATAATTCCGGGATAAACGGCTTTGGTCTCATTTCATACGCCTTTAAAAACAATACAGCAGTTTGTTCCCCCAAAGCCAAATGCGTTTGAGAGTAATAGGTGATAATCCTGGTTCCGCACCTCATTGGGTACCACATCAACATCACTCATATTCGGGTCAGGTATGTGGTTGACGGTTGGGAGTATTTTTCCGTTTTTCATGGCCTCTATGCTTAGGGCAGCCTCTATGGCAGCAGCAGCCCCGAGGGTATGGCCAATTTGAGATTTATTGGATGATACAGGGATTGTTTCAAGGTCTTTGCCAAACACGTTTCTCAGACATTCAATTTCGGTGCTGTCCCCTGTTGGGGTAGAGGTGCCATGGGCATTGACGTATTGAATATCCCCGGACTGCAATCCGGCATCATCAATCGCCTCCCGCATAGAGAGAATAACGGTTTCCATGTTGGGTCTTATAAAATGATGGGCATCAGAATTCCACCCGATACCCATAACCTCGGCCAAAGGTGTCAGTCCATGAGCCGTCAGCATCTCTTGGGCGGCAAGTACCAGCACCCCTCCTCCTTCTGAAAGGACAAAGCCTTTTCTGTCTTTACTAAAAGGCCGGGATGCCTGCGATGGATCGTCATAGGCCCGATCTTCGGGACGAACTTTTATTGTGGCATTCATATTTGCAAAACCGTAAATAATTTCAGGGATAAGACAGGTCTCAACCCCCCCGGCAAGAACAAAATCACAGTCTCCATCCCGAATCATTCTGGAACCGATCCCGATTGCATGATTCCCTGAGGCACAGGCGCCTTGAGGCGAAAAAACGGGTCCTGTAAACCCCAGCAACATCCCGGCCTTTCCCGACGGTACGTTCGAACAGAGGTTGGGGAGGAGATAGGGACTCACCTTGAAGGGTCCCCTATGAAGATAATTATTCATTGCAATACGAAAAGAATCAACCCCATTGAGTGCAGAACCTATCAGACAGGCCGTCCTCGGTGCCGTGTCTTTGTCCATTTCAAGGCCTGAATTTTCAAGGGCTTCTTTACACATTGCCATGGTCAGGATCACAAAATCGGCATTCCAGTTGTGTGCTTCTTTTCTGCTCACAAATTCCAGGGACAAAGGATCCCAATCAGGGATTTCACCCACCACGTTACTCAAAGAATCTACTTCGCACCGGGTAACCTTTCGAAAACCGGCCTCTCCTTTAACAGCCCGTTCCCATGTCTTGGCAAAGGTCATACCAAGAGGCGTTGCCGCAGCATATCCGATGACAAATACGCGTCTGTTTTTTGGTGCTTTCATAAATTATATCTGCCCCGTTGGCATGGTCTCCCGGCCCTCATCCTGTAACTTCTCAATAATTCTGGGAGAACTAATCTGGTATTTCTAGAGTGGGGTTTGGCCGTTTCTTGGAACCGCTCTCTCAAATGGGATTTGCGCATCATTTTGGCAGTGGCTGATATTTGGGGTGTTCTCCTGTTGCCCCCTATTAGTTTCTCCATGCTTTCATCAAAACCTCAAATATCAGCCACGCTTCTATAATAGGTT
>JAUVRS010000099.1 GCA_030597505.1 Desulfobacteraceae bacterium | reverse complement strand
CTTTCTCGCTCATCGTCAGCCTCGTCGTTTGGCACATCACACTGACGTTCCTGGAACTTTACTTGCCCGTCTAGCCTGCCAGGGAGACCGTCTTCTGGGCTTCCTTTGTCGATCTCGGTCTTCTCCGTATCGTCTACCCCGACCTGCCTGAAAACGTCATCAGGATCAGCGAGATATTTTTCGTTGTCCTGGTGCTGTCCGTTTACGGTGCATTTGCAAGAAAATACTTGAAGAGGAGACGCTTTTCAAAGGTTCAAAATTCTTCTTGACAGGACTTGGACATATAATTCATTATACAATACACAAAATACAATAAATTGATTTCGGGACCCCCTCTCAATATTGCTCTGACGGGTCGGGGGACGGGAATCCTATGTATTTTTTGAGAAGAGGTCGACCTCGTGGAAGAGTTACTGGAACGTCACAACTTGAGAGACCAAGTCTACGATATCCTGAAAAGGAGGATTATCTTACGGGAAATAAAACCGGGTAAGAAAATAAACGAAGAAGAACTGGCAGAATCTTTGGGAGTCAGCCGGACCCCCATCAGGGAAACCCTGCTTCGCCTTGAACACGAGGGTATTGTGGAGATTATCTCCAGACGCGGCGCCTTTGTAATCTCCCAGTCAAACAAAAAAGTCATCGACTTGCTTCACGTCCGGGAGGCCTTGGAAGGGTTGGTTGTGAGGCTGGCGACAGAAAACATGGACCAGGATCTTATTGACCGCCTCCGCCACTGTTTAAAGGAGATCAGCGCCACCGATAAAAGGGACGATAGGCTTCTGAAATATACCCCCGCTGATGTTGAGTTTCATGCCCTGCTGCTTGAAGCCTGTGACAACGACCTTCTTGTTAGTATGATGGAAACCGTAAACGCCCACCTCCAAATGGTCAGGCTTCGGACAGTTGGCCTCCCGGGAAGACCCGAACAGACCGTTCGCGAACATTACAAAATTCTGGAAGCTATTGAACAGGAAAACCCCACCCATGCAGAGAAATCCATGAGGAAACACGTGGAAAGCGTCAGAAAAGACGTAGAGAAAAATATAACATCAACTGAAAATAGCGAATAAATAAGGAGCGATCATATGGCTGAATTCAGTTATCAATTGGTAGAGGAGGTGGCCAAGGAACTCTACATCAGGGCGTTAAAGAAATTGCCCCCCGATGTCAAAGATGCCCTTGAGAAGGCCTATCAAAAGGAGACCAATGACACGGCCAAGGGAATCTTCAAGACCATCCTGGAAAATATCAAGGTGGCAGAGGAAGAAAATCTTTTGATCTGCCAGGACACGGGGCTTCCGATCTATTTTGTAACCATGGGAAGTAAATTTCCGGTAGATGGGGCCAGGGTTGTCAAGGCCCTTACAAAGGGGGCGGAGAGGGCTACGCTGGAACATCCATTTCGCGGCAGCTCTACCCACGCTTTGACGCGGGTTAATCCTCAGACCAGTGTAGGGGACGGGTTGCCCGTTATCCACTGGGAATTTGATGAAGAGGCCTCCCACCTGGAGATCCTCATGGTACCCAAAGGGTCCGGTTCTGAGAATATGAGTGCAATGAATATGTTTATCCCGGCAGATGGGGTTAAAGCCCTCAAAAAATATGTGCTGGACAGAGTGATTGCATCCGGATCAAAACCTTGTCCTCCAGGAATTATCGGCGTCGGTATCGGGGGTACGGCGGATTTGGTGACCGTGCTGGCAAAGAAAGCCATCGTCAGGCCGGTGGGTTCTGTGAACCCGGATCCCCAACTGGCTCAGATGGAACAGGAATTGCTAAAGGCCATTAACGCGACCGGTATAGGCCCCATGGGCCTCGGCGGTGATACCACCACCCTCGCGGTACACATTGAAAGCGCTTATACCCACATAACTCAAAATCCCATTGCAGTTAACACTCAGTGTTGGCCTGCCAGAAGGGCCCGCGCAAAAATATATCCGGACGGAAACGTGGAATATGGCTTTTGAGTTTAGGAAGGAGAGAAAATATGGCACACCATAATCTGGCTACCCCTCTTTCAGAGGAGGCTGTCAGGCAGTTGAAGGTTCGTGATACTGTCACTGTAAATGGTCATATCTTTGGTATTCGTGACGCAACCCAGATCCGCATGTTTGACGAAAAACAGGTCCCACCGGTCGATTTAAAAGGGGCAATCTGTCTCCATACGGCTCCAAGTCTCAAGAAAGTCGGTGACAAATGGGAGAAAATATGTGTGGGGACAACCACCAGTATTCGTATGGAAAGATTTACGCCACCGCTTATTGAAAAATATGGGGTGAGGGCAATCGTGGGAAAGTCCGGCCTTCTGGAAGGAAGCCTAGAGGCAATGAAAAAATTCGGCGCATGCTATCTGGCCATAGTGGGAGGCGCAGCTGCCCTTGAAACACAGCAAATTGAAGAGGTTGAGGAAGTTTATTGGGAAGACCTTCATCCTGAGGCTATCTACAAATTTCGAGTCAAGGATTTTGGTCCTTTGATCGTGGCTATGGATTCCCACGGAAACCATCTCTATTTTGATGTATATTCACAGGCCAAGCAGAAACTGCCCGAGATATATGGCGAGTTGGGCGTTGCGTAATCAGATCTGATAGTTTCAAGAATAATGTAAGGAGCGGTGTTTTATGATGAGGGCTTATACGGACTCCTCCGGATATAGCCATAAGAGTCAGGTTTGGACCACGATAGGCATGTGGGCCTGGGTACTCCATCGTCTTACAGGGGTTGGGCTTGCGTTATATTTACTCATTCATATTGTCCTCATGGGTTTATCGCTTTTACGCGGAGAAGAGGCCTTTGACGCCGCGCTGTCGGTCTTGATGGGCAGTCGGTTTTTTGGATTACTGGAGACCTTATTGTTGGCTGCGGTTCTGTATCATGGTTTTAATGGTATCCGAATATTGCTTTTTGATATGGGGTTGGGAATAAGTGTCAGGGCCCAAAAAATAATCTTTTGGGTCTTTATGGGGATAGCAGCAATCTTGTGGTTGTGGTCAGTCGCTGCCAAATTATAATACAGAAGGGAAAACAACGGTGAACGCTTGGGCATGGCTGTTACAAAGAGTTAGTGCGGTTGTCTTGCTGATTGCTCTGGGGCTTCACATATGGTTCTTGCATTTTTCCTCCGGAGATGGAGTTCTGCATTTTGGTGATATAGTCAAGAGATTAGATACAGGAGTTTTTATTACGCTGGATATCCTGTTGTTAATCTGCGGCCTTTACCATGCCTTGTATGGTCTATACTCCATTTTTCTGGACTTCACCTCAGGATCAAAAGAGAGAATAGTGGTTCTGACCTTGCTTGTGATGGTCGGCATCGGTTTTTCCGGTTTTGGGGTATACGGTCTGTTGTGGTTTCGATAAATATATGATGTGGAAAAGCAAGGAAAGCGTATGTCCGATCACCTAAATATCAGGCTTTTTCGATTTAACCCGGAAATCGACGTTGAACCCAGATTTGAAGAGTTACAGGTACCCACCTTTGAGAATATGGCCATCTTGGATGTGGTCATGCATATTCAGAATTATCTCGATAGATCCCTTTCTTTCAGGTTTTCCTGTCGCGTCGGGATGTGCGGGTCATGTGCTTTGTATGTAAACGGCAGGCCTCGTCTTGCATGCAGGACCCAGGTGTCTGCTTTGAAGACCCAGAATATAACCATAATGCCCCTGCCCAATCTCCCCATCATTCGTGATCTGGTGGTAGATATGGAGCCTTTTTTTGAGAAATGGAAAAAGATCAAACCCTATTATGTGTCAAGAAAAGATATTGTTGATCCGGTTGTTGTTCACCCTGATTCAAATGAACGGGAATTTATTGATGAAATGCTGGATTGTATTGCGTGCGGCTGTTGCTACGGGGCCTGTTCAATGGCCGCCACAAATGAGGAGTTTCTCGGACCTCCCGCCCTTAACCGCGCCTATACCCTGATTGCCGATAAACGTGATGCAATAAGGGTTGAAAGGCTCAAAGTTGTAGACAAAAGCTATGGTGTTTGGCGTTGTCATACGCAGTTCAACTGTTCGGAGGTATGTCCAAAAAACATTGTGCCGACACGGTCCATTCAGAATCTGAAAAAGCGCTGTGTTCTAAAAAAGATTGGCGTATTCAAATAGTAGGATCTAAGCGGAATAAGTTCTCAATAAGTTCGGGTACCGTGGGGTTCAGCTGTTTCTCTCCGACGCTCTCTAAACCAGTCGTCGCAGCGTGGCTGATATTTGGGGTTTTGACGAAAGCACGGAGAAGCTAAAAAGGGTTCATTAGGAGAAAACTCCAAATATCAGCCACTGCGAAAGTGAGAAGTAAATCCACTTTGAGAGAGCGTCGGAGAGAAACAGCCGAACCCCACTCCAGAAATCTTATTACTGCTTCCGGACTTATTGAGAGGTTCCTAAGCGAGGTACCGTAGAAATTGGAGACTATAAAAGCTGACATATTGATCCTTGGTAGTGGCGGAGCCGGACTGTTTGCCGCTCTTCATGCCTATGATTGCAACCCTCATCTCAAAATTGTTATGGCAACCAAGGGGTTGGTCGGCAAGGGGGGGTGCAGTCGTATGGTTCAGGGCGGCCTCAATGTCGTCTTGAACGAAAATGACTCAATAGAAAAACATTTTAAGGATACCCTGAAGGGAGGGGGCTTTATAAACAACCAGGAACTGGCCTGGACTCTGGTTACCGATGCCCCTAAAGCGGTTCATGAACTGGAGGTCAAGGTGGGATGTTTCTTTGACCGGGGGGAAGACGGAAGGATTCACCAAAAGGCCTTTGCCGGACAGTCTTTTGACCGTACGGTTCACGTAGCCGATCTGACGGGAATTCAGATCATCGGCCGTATGCCCGATCAGATTTTTGCCCGGGACATTACCGTCCTGGAAGAGACCAGAGGACTGGACCTGTTAACCGCAGAGGACGGGAACCGGGTAGTGGGAGCAGTACTTTCCAACATCAGGACAGGGGAGATATTTTTGGTAAACGCAAAGGTCACCATCATTGCAACGGGTGGTTCCGCGTCCATGTTTAAAATTTCCGCCCCCTCCTTTGACAAGACCGGTGATGGGATGGCCATGTGTTTCAGGGCGGGGGCTGAGTTTGTCGATATGGAGATGGTTCAATTCCATCCAACGGGCCTGATTGCCGGCAAATCCAGGCTGAACGGAAGTCTGCTGGAAGAAGGGCTCAGGGGTGCGGGAGCCAGGCTTTACAATGGTTTGGGCGAACGTTTTATGGAGAAATATGACCCCGAGCATTTGGAAAGATCCACTCGAGACCGGGTTGCCCGGTCCAATTATATGGAAATCATGGCGGGCCGGGGTACCAAAAACAACGGGGTGTATCTTGATGCAAGCCACCTGGGTGCCGCATTTGTAGAGGAGAAGTTCCCGGGGATGGTGGAGAGGGTAAAAGATATTGGAAAGGACCTGGCACGCGAAAAGGTTGAAGTGACTCCGACAGCCCATTACCAGATGGGCGGGGCCATCATAGACACCAACTGCCAGTCCAGTTTGAAGGGCCTATTGGTTGCGGGTGAGGATGCTGGTGGGGCACACGGTGCCAACAGGTTGGGGGGCAACGGAATCTGTGATTCCACCGTGTATGGTCGGAGAGCGGGCGACCTGGCAGCAGAATTAGCATCCCAAGAACATGTGCTCCCTTATGATGAGGCTGAGGCTGAAAAAATACGGATGCGTTGGCTGAGGCCGATGACTCAAGAATCCAGAGAAAATATCTACCCCATTCGTGACGAGATCGAAAACCTGATGTGGGAAAATGTGGGACTGGTCCGTACGGGAAATAAGATAAAAGAGGCTATCGGCCGATTAGATGCGCTTTTGGAAAAAGCTGGGCGTGCCTCTGTTGAAAACAGATTTATACGTCAATACAACCTGGAATGGAATAACATTATAGATGTTATCAATTTGATTACCGTCTCAAGGATGGTTGCGACCTCGGCACTATATCGAGAAGAAAGCAGGGGAGGGCACTATAGAGAGGATTTTCCAAAAACAGACAACAGTAATTGGCTGATCAACATTTGCCAAAAAAGGAAAGATGACACCGGCATCGAATTGACGCAAAAGCCCGTGGTCCTTAATCGTCTAAAATGGGAAGAGATTGAAAACATAAAGTAGATTTGAAACTGGAAACTTGAAACTGGGAGACCGAGGGAATTCGTGAAAGATATTTATGAGTTGGATGTTTATAAATTGGCTGAACAGATCTCTGATTTTATTTGGTACGGCTATGATGCTTGGACCCAAAAAACCCAACAAACCATTGGATACCAGATCATTGATGAACTAGGGCCTAAGCTTAATGCATTTATCAAGAGCACAAAATGAAAGATTCAAAGGCAGTTTCAAATAACCAATAACCAATTTCCAATTTCGAGTTTCCAATTTCGAGTTTCAATCAACAATCAACAATCAACAATCCAAAGACTGGTAGGTGGTTTTTATTTTTGAAAATCCGAAACAATTATGGAGAAAGGAGAGGAAGAATGGTACAATTTCTGGTTCATGAAAAAGAAGACACAGTGGGGGTTGCCACCGTGGACATCAAAGCGGGCGAGGTAGCCAAGGGACTTTTTATGGACACGCAGAATCCCGTTGAGGCGAAGGCCCTGAAGGATATCCCCTTGGGCCACAAGATTGCTCTGAAGGATGCCAACGTGGGCGACACGGTGATCAAGTATGGCCACGACATTGGTAAAGTGGTTGCAGAGATCAAGAGTGGGGATCATGTTCACATTCATAATTTGAAGACAAAGAGGTGGTAGATATGGAGATACCAAAATTTCAGGGTTATCGTCGTGAGAATGGTAGAGTGGGGGTCAGAAATCACGTACTGATTCTGCCTCTGGACGATCTTTCCAATGCGGCATGCGAGGCGGTTGCCAACAATATGAAGGGGACGCTGGCCATACCTCATGCCTATGGTCGTCTGCAATTTGGTGAAGACCTGGAGCTTTTTTTCCGGACCATGATCGGTACCGGTGCAAATCCCAATGTTGCGGCCGTGGTGGTAATCGGCATTGAGCCCGGTTGGACAGATAAAATTGTTCAAGGGATTGCTGAGACGGGCAAACCGGTAAAGGGTTTTTCCATTGAACGCCAGGGAGACATAAATGCCATAGCCCAGGCTTCGCGTCAGGCCAAGGAGTATATGCATTGGGCGTCGGAGCTGCAGCGGACGGAATGTTCCCTGGATGAGCTCTATGTTTCCACAAAATGTGGGGAGTCTGATACGACTTCGGGCTTGGCATCCAACCCGACAGTAGGGAACGTATTTGATAAACTGAACGAGATGGGTGCTACGACCTGTTTTGGGGAGACCTCGGAGATCATGGGTGCGGAGCACGTGTGCAAAGAGCGGGCTGCGACGCCCGAGGTGGGTGAAGCTTTTATGAAGACGTTTAATGCATACAACGACATCATCCTCCAGAATAAGACCGACGACCTGTCCGGTTCCCAGCCCACAAAGGGGAACATCATCGGGGGGTTGACCACCATTGAGGAGAAGGCCTTTGGGAACCTTCAGAAGATAGGAGAGAAGGCCAGCTATGTGGGGGTCTTAAAGCCTGCCGAGGCGCCCGGTGGAAAAGGATTGTGGTATATGGACACCTCGTCAGCAGCAGCAGAGGCTGTTACGCTTTGGGCTGCCTCCGGTGCGGTGGTGCATCTGTGTCCCACCGGCCAGGGGAACATCATCGGGAACCCCATATTACCGGTGATAAAGCTTTCGGCCAACCCTTTGACCTGCGAGACAATGAGCGAGCACATTGATCTGAATGTGTCCGCCATCCTGAGGGGGGAGATGACCCTGGATGAGACGGGTGACGGGTTGTTGGACATGGTCGTCCGAACCGCCAATGGCCGTCTGACCGCGGCAGAGGTCCTGGGGCATCGCGAGTTTGTCCTGACCAAACTCTATATCAGCGCCTAAATGCTCAACTGGTTAAGAGAGGTTGCCAGGGTTTCGATCGATACCAATTACCCTAGCGGAGACAAACCGGCAATGGTCATAATTCAGGAATTGACTTTGCGGGAAGACAACAAGTATATTCAAATTGATAAAAAGGATTTTTCTTTGGCCCTGGGGGAACTACTAGAAGGCTGTCCGAGAATGGCTATTTCCCCCAATCTCGGCGTCAGGCTAAGAGATTAGACAGAGAGGGGGTGAAAATCGAAACAAACATACCACTATTTCGTTTACATGCTGATAACCTTTAACGATCAGGAGGT
>JAUVRS010000016.1 GCA_030597505.1 Desulfobacteraceae bacterium | reverse complement strand
CGGTGAGGTTTACAATCCTGCCCGGAACAGCCCCTAAGATGATTGTCCCTATTACGTTTGGCTGTCCCGCCTGTCCTGGGCAGATTGGTTAAGGTATTTGGGGCGTGGCAGATGCGCTGCAAGAACTGAAATTGCGCCTCTTAAAAGAGATGTCTGTATGTTCCGCCACTATGAACTAAATCCGCTACTTATTGAGCTATTGCATGGACACTAACTGATGTCAAATTTGCCCATTTATTGACTCAAAATGAATATTTTGGTATACTCAAACTCCATTAAACATATGTAACAGAGTCGTTATGTTAGACGGGATTTTAAATAATCCTGCCCTGGAAAAATATGTCACCAATTTCAGGGCGGGTCAGACAATCTTTTTGGAGGGTGATCTTTCCCAGGACCTCTATATCCTGATCTCCGGGAAGGTGAGCATCCTCAAAGGGGACAATAAGATTGCTGAAGTAAATGAGACGGGGGCCCTTTTTGGGGAGATGTCGTTTTTTCTGGGTGCCGAGAGAACGGCAACGGTCAAGGCGGGGGGTGATGTAAAGGTCATTCAGATTCCCAAGGAGGATGTGACCTCTTTTCTCAATGAGTTTCCTACGGTCGCCAGAGAAATTACCAGACTCCTGGCTCAACGACTCGACAATGTCAGCCAGATCGTTTATGGACTCAAGGAATTTTCCAACCAACTCCCTGATGCGGTTATTTTGACCGATGAGGAAGGGAAGGTCCTGTCATGGAATAGTGCGGCTGAAAGAGTGTATGGCAGAGAGTGGGGTGAGTTTCACCACAAATCTGTGGATGAGATCTATGAAGATCCCGAGGTTTACAGAGAGTTTCTCGAGGAAGTTCAATCCAAATCTTCTGTAAGCGAAAAAGTCCTCAAGATACGACACCCTGAACGGGGTGTTCGACTTATCTCCACCAGCACAACCGTCCTGTATGACGGCCACCACAATTTCCAAGGCGTGCTTTCCCTGGGTAGAGATGTCACATCGGTTGAGAAGATGGAGAGGCGATACCGACGGGTACGGTTCTGGTTTATTCCGATTTTTGTCGTTCTGGGGATTTTATCGCTTGCCGTCTTTTTTGGGTACCCCTATTTTTCAAAGGGTTATCGCGCAATCGATATACGGAAGGTGGACTTGCGAAACCAGTTGGCAAAGGATTATCTGTCTTTAAGGACCCTTTTGACCGACTCCTTTGCTGCGGGTGAGAGATCCAGAACAAAGCGGTTATTGAAAGAATTCTGTGAAATTCAAAAGGTTGGCTCGATGCCCTATACGGGGCTGGTTCTACTTGATAAGGACAAAAAAGTATACGACTCATTTTCCATCAAAAAAGGCACTGATGATACGACCATGGTGGGAAGCAGTTACACGGGGATAGGGTTTCAGGGTGATGCGAAATCTCTCCACCGGGTGTTGACCCCTTATCGGGTGGATAAGGAACACCCCATGGGGCACAAAGGCATCGAGGTTGCTTTTATAATGGAGAAGGGGGGTGACCTTCTTGGCTGGCTGGTTTTTCAGATGGATTCAGCACTGCTTGAAAAGGAATACGAAATAGATGAGGGGGACCTGAAGGGGTTTTATTTTGAAAAGCCCTGATGATCTATGAAGGCTTCCAGTGATCCGCCACCCTTTACGTATGAAATGTCTGTAGAAGGCGATGGAACCATACTTCATCTCCATGGGGCGATGGATAAGTCCACGGCAGGTTCCATGATAAATGAGATCGCGCCGCTGATTCGGGATAAACGTCCCGCAGCCTTGACGGTGGATCTTGAAAAGGTATCGTATCTGGATGATTTTGGTGTCCTTGTTCTTGTGGAGTTGAGAAGGGCTGCATCCCTATGGAACGGCCGGTTTACTCTCAAAAACGTCAGCGACAAGGCAAAAGAAACCATCGTTTCACTTCAATTTGATTCCTTTGACACCAAAGGCCCTTTATCTTTCAGAAAGCGAAGTCCCAACATTTTTGTCCGTCTTGGCGAGGCGACCTTTCGACACCTCTCAGATATCAAATATCTTATCAGCTTTACCGGGTCTGTCTTTCTTGCATTTCTTTATGTCTGCATTCACCCCAAATCCCTGCGAGTGGATGACACCATCCTATACATGAAAAAAACAGGGGTGGATGCACTTCCTATCGTTGGGCTGATAAGTTTTCTCATGGGGCTTATCATGGCCTTTATGTCTGCGGTTCAACTGGAGCAGTTTGGTGCCAACATTTACGTGGCGTCTCTGGTCAGCCTTTCTATGGTCCGCGAGTTGGGGCCAATCATCACGGCCATCATTGTGGCAGGGAGGTCGGGATCGGCCTTTGCCGCAGAGATAGGGACAATGAAGATTTCCGAGGAGGTTGATGCGCTTTTTACCATGGGTTTTGAGCCGACCCGGTTTCTGGTGATCCCAAAGATAATTGCGTCTGTTACCATGTTGCCGATCCTAACCCTGTTCTCCGATCTATTTGCCATAGCCGGGGGACTTGTGGTAGGGGTTTTTATGCTTGATTTGACGGCCAGCGCCTATGTGGATCAAACCATACGGAGCCTGGAGCTCTTTGACGTGTTTTTGGGCTTTATCAAGAGCGGTGTTTTTGGTCTTCTCATAGCCTGGGTTGGGTGTCACAGGGGGTTTCAGGTCAAAGGCGGGGCGGCATCGGTTGGACAAGCCACCACCTCGGCTGTTGTCAGCAGCATTTTTTTGATCATCCTCTCTGATTCGATGTTTTCGGTTATTCTCCGTTTCTGGGGCTAGTGAAAAATATATTATGAGTGAAAAGGCCATTATCAAAGTCAAGAATCTGGTTGCGAAATACGGGGAAACGGTTATCCTGGATCGGGTCACATTTGATGTCTATGAAGGGGAGATATTTGTTATCCTGGGGGGAAGCGGGTGTGGCAAGAGCACACTGATGAAACACATGATCGGGCTTATTCAGGCCGACTCAGGGAAGATCATTGTTGATGGCAAAGACATTTCAACCTGTGATGATTCAGCGCTCCAAAGGGTGTTTAGAAGAATCGGGGTTTTGTATCAGAGCGCTGCTCTTTTGGGATCTATGACCGTGGCTGAAAATGTGGCATTACCTTTGAAGGCGTATACAGATCTTTCAGAGGAGTCAGTAGATACCATGGTTAAAATGAAGTTGAGCCTTGTTAACCTGGACGGTTATGAAAATTATCTTCCCTCTGAACTGAGTGGGGGTATGAGAAAAAGGGCAGGGCTGGCAAGGGCCATGGCGCTTAACCCAAAGATCCTGTTTTTTGACGAACCATCGGCGGGTCTCGACCCGGTGACCTCGGCCGAACTGGACAGTCTTATCATTCATCTGAACAAGGCCTTTGGTACGACCATGGTAATAGTGACCCATGAACTTCAAAGTATTTTTTCGGTGGCGCACAGGGTGATAATGCTGGATAAACATTCCAAGGGAATGATCGCCGAAGGTGATCCCAAATATCTGAAAGAGCATAGCCAGAATTTATTTGTAAAAGAGTTTTTTAATCCCGGGGCAGGGGAAAAACCGAGATTTGAGTGAGGGGCCAAACGTGGCTTCAAAGAAGACAAAATTTACTGTTGGGCTTTTTGTCGCAAGTGGAATTGCCATAATTCTGATGGCGATCATCTGGCTGGGTATGTCCCGGTTTATGGAAAAGGGGCAATACTATGTGAGTTATTTTAATGAATCCGTTCAGGGGCTTCGCAAAGATTCTCCGGTCAAATACAGGGGCGTGAGCATCGGCCGTGTGACAGAAATTGGGGTTGCGCCCGACTCAAAATTGATTCAGGTGGTATTAAAGATCGAATCCGGTCAAGAGCTGAGTGGGGACCTTGTGGCCCAGTTAAAGGATGTGGGAATTACCGGGAGCAAGCTTGTGGAACTTGATCTCAAGAAAAAAGGGGAGTCTGACCGCAGCCCCCGGATCAGTTTTCCCTCAGAGTATCCTGTTGTAGCGTCAAAACCATCTGAGATCAGTGAACTACTCAAGGGACTTGACGACGTGTTAAAAGACATAGGATCTATGGATCTCAAGGGTATTTCTGTAAAAATGAAACTGGTCCTTGACAGCGCAAACCAGATGATTGCCGACGCCGATGTAAAGACCATCTCCAAGAGTGCGGTGTCCTCCCTGGATAGAATCGACAATATCCTTGACAAGAAAAGATGGGACAGGATACTGGTTTCCATTGGGGAGGCCGGGCGATCCCTAAATACACTGATTCAAAGGGCTGAAAAAGCCGTGGATCGAATGGAAAACACGGTTTCGGAGACCGGACGATCTCTCAATGGCTTGATACATAAAACAGAGAAGAGCGTCGATCGTATGGAAAACACCCTTGTTATTGTTGAGGGAATAGTTGGAGAAAATCGGCAGCCCATAAAATCGGCAATTGAGAAACTTGAGAGCTCCATGAAAAATGCCAATATCTTTATGGAAAAGGCAACGTCACTGGCCGGCCGAGCAGATGACATTTCTATATATCTCAAGCGTTATCTGTTGATTGTTGCCCAGAATCTGGAAAAGACAAGTCAAAATCTGAACCGTTTGATTGAGCTTGTTGCTGATCAGCCCTCTCAACTGTTTTTCGGAGGGGCCCCTGTTCCACGAAAGGTAGCACCGGAGGCCCACGGAGAGTAAGGGAGATAGTTTATGAACTGGTATAAGGGGATGTGCGTGTTGCTTCTAGCCCTTTTTTTGGGTTCATGTGCGGGGCTCGAAAAACCAAGGGCAAAGATCGAGTTCTATACCCTGGAGTATAAACCTGTTCCAATAACAGACCTTGAGCCCCTCCCTATTGTGATAAGGCTGGTCCGTTTTAGCGTTGCTCCGGCATATAATAGCCCCCAGATGATTTACAGGGATGGTTCTTTTAAGAGAAAGGCCTATTTTTATCATAAATGGCGTGCCAACCCCGGTGACCTTGTTACCTATTTTTTGAGCAGAGATATGAAACAGTCCGGTCTGTTCAAGGCGGTTCTTCCCTATGACAGCGCGTTTCCATCTTCCTATGTGGTGGAAGGTTCGGTGGATCAATTTTTTGAGTGGCACACAACGGAAAACTGGGAGGCGGTCTTGACGATCAGTATTACTTTGATGGCAGAAAATGAACCGGATATCAGCAAGAGGGTCATCTTTCAGAAAACCTACGGAAAAAAGGAACCGTGTAAACAGGAAAACCCGGCAGCGCTCGCCGAAGCGATGAGTCAGGCCATGGCGGATATCTCAGAGAAGATCACGCGAGAGGTTTATTCACATCTGAAGAACCGGATTCGGGGGAAATAGATGGGTTATGGGTTAGCTGTTCGACAGTATCTTCTCAAAGCAATTGATCTCATTTTCTTTTTGGACAATCTCGTCCTCAAGGGCCTCGATCGCCAATAGTTGGTGGGGTCTGACAGAATGGGGGGGCAAGGCCAATTCGCGTTCGTTCAATTCTGATTTAAGGTCTTTTAACTCCTCTTGAAGGGCATCTTGTTTCTGTCGGACGTTTTCTTCAACTCTCCTCGTTTCCTTTACAAAACACACCACCTCATGAAAGTCCTTTTTGAATCTAATGGGTTTTCCCGCCCTGTCTTTTATATTGGTCCCCGTGCAGCTGTCCGCACCGGCGGGCAGCATCTCCATAAGCGCGTCATAGACGTTTTCGGGTGAAAGCCCCCCTCCCAGGATTACCGGGGTTTCGCTCTGGATGACCAGATCCCCCGCCATCTCCCTGTCAGCCGTCTTCCCGGTGATGCCGATAAAACCCGTGACAGGTTCATTTTCGATCCACGTATCTATCAGAAAAATATCGGTTATGGATTTAAAGAAATTGGCTATCTTGACGGAAGGAAAGTCAGACGGACCTCCCTTCTCTGGAACAGGTATGGAACGAATGATACCTATTTCGGGGAATTTTATTTTGAGATCGGATTGATAGTTAAATAATTCTGTGAGATCTTCTTCCTGACCGTCTCCGTCCGTAAGACTTTCGCAAAAATGAACATAATTGGGGCGGTAGTAGTCCAGCGCCCTGTAAAGGGTGTCACTGTCCTGGAAGAGGGGGATCACACTGTTTTTGACAGATGTCCCCTGGGACAACCGAACGGTATCTTTCAGGGCAGGGACTCGCCACTCAGATTTTCTGAGTATGACGCTTCCAATATGATCAACACCTGCTTCAATGCATTTGTCCGCTTCATACGGAGTCTGGATTTCATAGATTTGAACGATCATGGTTTAGCCTTTCTTGTATGCCTTTTTTGTTTACTGGTCTTGTCCGAGAAGTCAGGGAGACGGCGTGATCAAAAAGAATTTGGCGTATTTTTCACTGAGGTCTTGGATGGAAACCCACTGGTATTCCTCGGAAAATTCCTGCCAAATCAGGGACAGGGTTTCTTTGAGGGCGGGTGCCGCCTCTTTGTCAGGTCTGGATGTATAGGACATCAAGGATTGAATAAATTTGTCCTCAAACCCGCCCATTGTATATGGGGGTTTTTTCTGGTCCGACCTGAGTTGGCTGAAAAGAGTCCTCACATCGGGTAGGGAGATCCCTGAAAAGGAAGGCTCAAGTTTTAACAAATTTCGGGCCCAGAAATTGAAAATGAGTGGTCGGAACGACAGTTCAGTCGACTGGATCAGGTTTTCATCCACTGGGTATTGTCGGGAAATTTGTTCCAGAAGAGCATCCAGTACCATTAAATGACGGAGGACCGTGAGACAATCTCCAAGATCGGAAAGCCATTGGAAATCTCTAAATTTTTCCCCCTCCTGGTAAGACCCTTCATAGAAACGGGGCCGTTTTTTCATGATACCGGATAATATCCCTCCCCAATATTCTCCCCAGAAATCGTAATCAAGACCCATGGCGGAATACCAGCTGGCCTTTATCCAGCGCTCTGCCTCCCACCTCAGCTTCAATCCCAGGCCAAAGCCCACCCGAAAGATAGAAAGGAGGGTGTTCCCTTTCAGCAATCCAAGAGCTGAAGAGACATCCTTACCGGAAACCTTCTCAAGGGCTAAATTTATATATCCGGCTGTCTTTCGACAGGTCTTTATCAAGATTTGAATCTCCTGGTTCAATATGCCGTCTGCCGAAAGAATTTGATTGCACAGACCGGCGAACTCAAGACGTAACCTGTCGAGGAGTATCGGGTCGGAAATCTCAGATATGGCCATCGTCAGGATGTCCTCTGCGCCGGCCTGATAAAAAGGCAAAAGGGGTACCACGGCAGCGGTTTCATTATTGTCAATCATGATACCGGATGATTCCTTTGATGTTTTGTCATTAAAGATATCAACATCCAAAGGGGTGTAGACCGAGATGGCCTCATCATACGGGAGAAATCCGTGTTCTGCCAGGCGGACATTTCTCATCCGATACATATCCTCTTCAGTCTCGGTGGATAGGAGACCCGCGAGTCCCTGGAGAAGGGCCTGGTATTTGAGGGAATCTAGCTGGATCAACTCGCGGAGCATCTTCTCTATGGTGTCTCGGTAACGGGGATCGATGACATTTATATAGAAAACATTGTCAAAGCTAAAAAAACCCTCCGGAATGTCAATGTTTTCGTCGTCATCGTTTACGAACAGTTGAATGTTTTTGTATAGATAGTAGTATGCGAGACTCTGCCCTTGGTCAAACAACCAACTGGAAAGCGCCCGTGGCTGTGCTTGCTGAAGCCGGTTTAGCCAGAGAGAGGTGTGCTCCATGTCCAGTCGGTCTTTTTGCCAAATCTCCAGATCCAGGAGATACGTCCACTGATCCTCTGATGCCAGTTCAAGCAAGGGAAGACAGTCGTCACTGCCCACTTTCTTGACAAGCCAAAAGAAATCCCCGTTGGACATGTCTTGGACAATTTTTTTTGGGGTTTTGTGTCCCAGGATCAGATCCAGTATTTCCCCGCCCGAGAGGGCTGCAATTTTTTTTGCTATCGTCTTTCGGTCGGCCAGAAAAGGTTTTTCTCCCCTTCTGTCGGGGACGGCCCCATTGGGTTGTAATCGTGTCTTGTTTTTCATTGGTGACATCCTGCTCTTTTGTTAATAGAATTGTGTTCAAAAGGTCACGGTTTATGTCGGCAAGCGAGGCCCCATCTACAAACTACCAGCCTGTTCCAATTTTTCCAAATTTTCTGTTGCAAAATCAATGGCAGGGTCCAATTCCAGGGCCAGCCGGTAATGTCGGATGGCATTTTTCCTGTCCCCCATATCTCTGTAATTTGAAGCGATATTGGCATAGTCAATGGCAGAAGTGGGATTCAGCTTGAGCACCTTTCGAAAACAGTCGATTGCCTCTTCGTACTCTTTCAGTTTGAAGTGACAGAAACCCATGAGATTATAGATATCGGTTCGCTCTTTATCGTATTTTTCTCCCTTCTCCAGGACCTTGAGGGCGTCTCTGAATCGTTCCAGGTCTTTAAGACAGACGCCCATATAGGAGTAAATGCTGGGAATATCTTCTTCTTTGGGGGTAAGATTTAGTGTCTCTTCAAGATATGTCAAGGCCCTGGATGGGTCATTAAGAGCAATATGAGTAACACCCTGGAAAAATTTTATATAGTATTTTCCGGGCATGAGTTTATCCATCCTTTTGAGCTCTCGGGTGGCCCATTGGGGATCATTGTTTTCCGAGATCAGTTTGGCTGAAAACATGCCAACACCGGTCCCGGTGGCCCTTTCCCTGAAATGGGCCCCGGGGATAATGGTGTAAAATGCGGGGATCTCCAACCTGTCGTGCATCACGTTGATGAGAATCACCTCCAGGTCAATTTTGGAGAGGGCTGAAATGCAGTTTTCCACTTCTACCCTGATATTGTCATTTGAAAGGTCCGGTAGTTGTCCGATCTTAATCTTTTTGTCGGGATGGATGACAAAATCGGCCTCTTCGAGACGGGTAAATTTTGGGAGTCCGCTTGCCACATAGTTGGAACTGGTGTTAAAGTCGCCCGCCAGTTGGGCAACCTCGGTCAAGGCCCGACTCAGGGCCTTTTGGGAATCAGGTGTGGTACCGGCGGTCCAGACGATTTCGCTCCTTTTGGGAAAGGTGGCCGGGTCATAGGCAAGCGCCCCGACACTGGGGATGCCGGTGTCAAGAGAAAAATCGGAAATAAAGATTTTTACACCCGCGTTTTGATATTTGCCGATCATCTCCAAGACGAGGAGGTCGGTGACCGTATCAAGATCAATGGCAGGTGTCTTGAGCCTGCCGCGGCTGACAACGGATGAGACATGCCTTTCCACGATTTCGCAGACCCCCTGACTCACCGCTTCTTCAACACAATTGCCTGCCGAGGGGCCATTAAATTCATTGATGGTAAAAAACCAGTCAAATGGTACGAGGACTTCCTCTTCCCGTGTCATGTTGTAGCCCCAAGTCCACTTTAGCGGCAGCCGTGAAAAGACTTCCCGGGCGGCCTCCAGTTCCCCGGAATCATCATGAACGGATTGGGTGATGGCCTCAAAAGGAAGCGCCCCGTTTTTGATGTTTCTATATTCCTCAACAAAAAAATTCTTCGGGTCTTTGCAGAAACTGAAAAAACTGAATCTCTCAGCCAGTTCCATGACAGCGCTGGCCTCGGATTGGTGGGGGGTCCCCCCTTTTCCCATCTGCTTTTTGGTTCCGATCATCTCCTCGGCGTCGCGACCGCACAGACTGAAATAGATGGGGATGTCGAGCCGGCCATTATCAATCCTGACCGTTTTCTCCAAGATATCCAGATTCACTGTCTTCAACTTTTCCCTAAATCTTTGGACCGTTTTTTCGGGGGTAAAAATCTTGTCCTGATCCAGGGTGTATTCTTTGTAAGCATCCTGTAAAATGACTTTATATTTATTCATTATGTCCTTTTCCTTTTTAAATTTTTGGGTCACGATTTACTCTTTTGGAAAGATGTATTCCCAGGTCGATGATGGCCGGGGAAAAGTGATCTCAATAAGTTCGGACACCGTGGGATTCAGCTGTTTCTTTCCGGCGCTCTCTAAACCAGTTATCGTAGCGTGGCTGATATTTGGGCTTCCGGCTCGTAGAGCCCCCAGCTCGGAGAGGTTTTGACGAAAGCACGGAGAAGCCAATAAGGGTTCATTAGGAGAAAACCCCAAATGTCAGCCACTGCGAAAGTGAGACGTAAATCCCTTTTGAGAGAGCGCCTTCAAGAAACACCCGAACCCCATTCCAGATGACCAATTATTTTTCCCGGACTTAAAAAGATGATCATTGATTTTGTTTATTTTATTCGGATGGCAGGGCCCGGGAGATTTTTTTACCAAGCTCTTGGCAGGCCTCAATGCATTCGTTGTCCGGTACAAACTGGACCTTGAGACCCGGATCAACAACATCGAATTTCATTGCTCCCAAGTGTTCATTGATGAGCTTTACGGCCTCTCCGCTCCAGCCATAGGAACCAAAGGCGGCCCCCACCTTGTTCTTGGGTTTTAGCCCCTTCATATATGTCAGAAAATCGCTCACAGTCGGAAAAATCCCGTTGTTCAACGTGGGTGAACCGATGATGATTGCCCCCGCATCGAGGACCTCGGTCAAGACGTCACTCCGGTGCCAGGATCTCAGATGTATGGACTTTGCATCCACCCCTTCTTCCCCCAGGGCTTCAACCAGGGTTGTGGCCATTTTTTCGGTGCTGTGCCACATGGTGTCGTAAATCACAAGGGCCTTTCGCTTTGGTTTCTGCTGGCTCCATCCCACATAGCTGTTTATGATCTTGCCCGGGTCTTTTCGCCAGATGATTCCGTGATCAGGGCACAGCATATCCAGTTCCAGCCCCATCTCCGTGACACTGTCCACCAGTTTCAGGATAAGCGGTGAGAAGGGCAGCAGAATATTGGCAAAGTATTTCCGGGCGTGCGGCATGATGGCCTCTCCGATTTGGTCATCAAACCTCTCAAGGCCGGCGTAGTGCTGTCCAAAGGCGTCGCTTGAAAACAGTAGTTTTTCCTCTTTCATATAGCTGAACATGCTGTCCGGCCAATGTAGCATCCGGGTCTCCAAAAATGTGAGGGTCCGGTTGCCCAGGCTCAGTTTACCCCCGTTCTCGACGGGGTGGTAGTTCCAGTTTTGGGGAAAATGTCTTGAAAGGTTTTTTTGTCCCATCTGGGAACAGTAAAGGGGTTTGTCTTCCCCCACTTTGTGCATGATCCTTGGCAGACCCCCCGAATGATCCATTTCCGTGTGGTTGCTGACCACGTAATCGATTTTTTTGGGATCGATTATCTGACTGATCCCGTCGATCAGGTCATCTGCAAACTGTTTTTTGACGGTATCAATGAGCGTGATCTTGTCATCCAGGATCAGGTATGCATTGTATGTGGTACCCTTATACGTGGAATATCCATGGAAATCCCTGATATTCCAGTCAATAGCACTCAGACAATAGATGTCTTTTGCGATCTCAACCGGTTTCATCACTTCCCTCCCCGAAAATCCTTAAGTTTGTATCCAGGCTTTCTCATCGCTAAACAAAAACCAAACCCTTACTTCTAAGAAAAACCAACCGATGGGTCAAGTTTTTTCTGGCCGTGACAGGGCCTGTCGTGACAGATCCCTAACGGATAGCGTACAAAGGCCTCGATCCCGATATATCGTTACCTTCGAGGTATCATCCAAAAGCCCTTTAATCAACGGCCAAGCCTCCTTTGCATGCAAGAGTCCAAGGACCCACACCGTGAGACCCCTCAGCGCGGCATGGGTGCTGTTTACGAATGGTAGAAGGTGCGGGACTGCGTCAACCACCAGATGGGGGTTCACCTGGGCAACACGCCCGACCCCCCATATTGCACCCTGTTGCAGCGGTTCATACTCAAGGAAGTTCCCGTCCTTTTTCACATAAGATACGAGAACGTCTGCATATTCCCCGGCAAGTGGTGTATGGCAGGCCATGATTTCTCCCATTGCCTCCGGACACCCCCATCCAATGCCGCCTGACCCATCATTTAACTGCCACATCAGCCGACGCATAATGACCCGCGCCGCCTCCATGTCACGGTCTGCAAGTTTTCCTACGACAGCCCCAATGGCCGTGACGGCGGTCCACTTTACCCCGGGATCGGTGCTTAAAAGAAAAGATAATAATGGGTTGATTACCTGACGGGCAGGCATCTCACAAAGGGCAGCCAGTGTTCGGTGCAGTTCTCCTGAACCGAGAAGTTTCAAGACCTCTTTTTTGAGTTGACGGCCACTCTGCCTCTGGGGTGACATGGTGCCTCTGTTTATTCAGGCAAGAAGAAACGAATTTGATACTGAGTCAGGGTCTATAAAGAGTCTCCGTTAAATTCTAACAAAATCTGGAATAATTGCATAGGATGTTTTGGGGGCACCAACCGATTCGGACTTGTTGGTTTTCGATTTTTTTATTTATCCGCTTGGATGTTATAAACCCCTATCCTTTGCACCTTTAAGTTCACCGAAGGCTATCGTCCTGGATAAAAGTGAAATGAAAAATTAGCTCTCTGCAGAAAACCGTGATAAGGTTAAGTGGTTGCTGTTTAGCCGAATAGACCAAGACCCAAAAACGTCTCTGACAGGCTTTTTTATTCGGCGTAAATTGTCTCTCCCGAGATATCAGAAATGAAGATAAACTGTCACTGCCACATCTTTAGCCTGGATTGTGTTCCCCTGGAGTTCCGCAGACGGTTCTTTTTGGATCTGAAACACCCGGTCCAAGGGATTGCCCACCGGGCCGTCAGAAGGTTGTTGCCGGATAACTCCATGCTCGAGGACTGGCTTGAATTGGCGGAGTTGTCCATTTTTGAGATCGCCCACCGGCTGGTCGAGGAAATGGATGCGGCCGGTATTGAGATCGCCACCCCTTTGATGATGGACATGGCCTTTTGTAAGGAATTTGGGGGTGACATAAAGGATTTTGAGGAACAGACAGCCGAAACCCAGGCCGCTGTTGAGGCCATAAACAGAAGATACAACCGCATCCGGATGCTTCCCTTTGTCGCGGCTGATCCCAATAGACAAAATGTGGTGGAACTGGTAATAGAGGCATTGCGCGGCAGGGGGTTTAAGGGAGTCAAAGTCTATCCGGTCATGGGATTTACCCCCGATGACACCCGGCTTTACCCCATATATGAATATTGTGCGGAAAAGCAGATCCCCATCACCAGCCACTGTGAAAACGGGGGCATCCCCGGGCTTGGGGAGTATTACCATCTGGCGGACCCCAAGTACTGGGCAGTGGTCCTAAAAGATTTCCCTTCGCTGACGCTGAATTTGGCCCACAATGACCGCACAGGCTCTGACTGGCAGCCGGTGATAGCCGGACTGATTATCAAGTATCCCAATGTCTATACGGACATTTCCTATGACACGGAAATGCTTTATACCCCCAGGAGGTATTTCAAAGACATAAAACGGATGCTCGGGACGGCAAAAATTCAAGACAGGGTCCTGTACGGGACGGACTGGTATATGGGCCGGTGCTTCTGGACCGAGACGTCTTATCTGAAGTGGTTTCTGGAATATTCAAAAAAGATCTTCTGGTGCCAGGTGGAATTCACAGACCAGGAGATAGGAAGATTAACCGAGGAAAACCCCAAGAGGTTTTTGGGGCTGAACGCTGAAGCTGTGAACGCCTAAGGCGGAGGTTGCGACAATGGATATTGTTGAACACATTTCATCTATCCCTCTTTTTGAGGGTCTTTCCAGGGGTGAACTCGAAGAGCTCTCCCTTATCGTCGATGATTTGACAGTCGTGAAGGGAGAAGCCATATTCTTGGAGGGGGATGACGGTAACGGGTTTTATGTGGTGATTTCGGGGAAGGTAAAAATATTCAAGGTCTCATGGGAAGGGAAGGAACAGATCCTGCACATTTTTGGGCCGGGTGAGCCTTTTGGAGAGGTTCCGGTCTTTGGGGGGAAACAGTTCCCTGCAAGTTCAGAGGCCTTGGAGAAAGGTCGGGTTTTCTTTTTTCCAAGAGAGGACTTTAGTGCGTTGATCAAGAAAAATCCCGAGCTTGCCTTGAATCTTCTTGCAGTCTTATCCAAGAGGCTCAGGAGATTTGCATCCCTCATTGAAAATCTCTCCTTGAAGGAGGTCCCGGGACGTCTGGCCGCATATCTTCTTTATCTTAGGGGGTCAGGGAAGGAAACTGCAGAGCTGGAGCTTGATATTTCCAAGGGCCAGTTGGCCAGCCTTTTGGGCACTATTCCTGAAACCCTGTCACGGATCTGGGGGAAAATGAGCAATGGAGGATTTATCGAGTCCGAGGGCTCCCGGATCAGGATCATGGATCTCCAGGGTCTCGAGGGACTTGCCGAGGGCGAAATACGACTTTGAGAAGTTGGTTTGATAGGAAAGGAAAATATTATGGATCTGAGCGAAATCTATGAAAAGGGGAAAAAGGCAATCAAAGAACGTGATATCGGATTCTTGCTTGACGGGGTGGAAACAGAATTTGTCATGAGGAACAACCGAGCGGTCATTGACCGGTTTACATTCAGACAGCACTGTATAGACGGCACATCTCCCGACACAAGGTGTGAAGTCTTGGGAGTGGAACTTTCCACACCGGTGATCATGTCGGCCATGACCATGCCTATTCCAGCCATAGTCGATGGGGGTCTGATGGAGGTGGGCCAAGGCCTAAAGGCTGCAGGAAGTCTTATGTGGACGGGCACGCCAATTCCCCAGGATCTGAAGGCGATCGCCAAGACCGGTGTCCCGCTGGCGGCCAATGTGAAACCACTGATAGATCGAAAAAAAATGTTCCAGGCCCTGAACGAGATACAGGAGACAGGCATTCGGTGGGTGGGGATTGAAATAGACTCAGGTCAGGGGACCAAGGTAAAGGATCGGCAAATGGCATCTGACTGTACGCCGCTTTCGTTTTCCGAACTGAAAAAAATCAGAAAGACAGTATCCCTACCCCTCATCTTTAAGGGCGTGTTGAGCAAGGCGGATGCAATAAAGTCTGTTGATGCTGGTGCAGACGGGATCATCATCTCCAACCACGGGGCTCACACTCTGGATTACCTCCCGCACCCCTTTCAGGTGATGGATGAGATTGTCGAAGCAGTAAAAGGGAAAATAGTCGTGATGGTGGACGGGGGGTTTCGGCGGGGAAGTGATGTCCTAAAGGGGTTGGCATTTGGCGCCTCACTCATTGGGCTGGGGAGACCCATACTTTATGGGTTAGCGGCCAATAGGGGTGACGGTGTCAGGGAGGTCATCGATCAGATAACCAATGAATTGGTGCGGCTGATGAGCATGGTGGGGGCCAACGGGCCGGGTAACGTGGACCGTGCTGTGCTGATAGATTAGCGCCCTTCAACATATCCTAAGTTTATGGTTTACTGAAGACCGTAAAACGTAGGGTTCAGCTGTTTCTTTCCGGCGCTCTCTAAACCGGTTGTCGTAGCGTGGCTGATATTTGGGGTTTTGACGAAAGCACGGAGAAGCCAATAAGGATCCATTAGGGGAAAACCCCAAATATCAGCCACTGGGAAAGAGAGAAGTAAATCCACTTTGAGAGAGCACCGGAAAGAAACACCCGAACCCCACTCCAGATATCCTATTGTTTCTCCTGGAATTATTGAAAAGTTATTTTTTTATTGATTTTGATCCCATTGATTCTCCAACTTCCGGTCCATTGGTCCTTTACCCCGGGGGCTCGAAGCGGCGAGCCTCCGCCTCAAAGAGAAGCGGGGTTGAAATCTTTAATTCAAAAATCAAAATCGTATCTGAACCAGGGGTTGTTCAGACACTAGAAAGGTATTGTGAGAAAGAAATATTTCTATGGATACAACATCGTGGCGGCCTGTTTTGTCATCCAGGGGGTGAGCATCGGCGCCATGTTTACCTATGGGGTCTTTTTTAAGGAGTTTCAGGCCACATTTGGATGGTCGCGGGCAATCATATCGGGTGCATCGTCACTGGCCTTTTTGGTCATGGGGGCGACCGGGATCTTTGCCGGCAGGTTAAACGACAAGATTGGCCCAAAGTTTCTCATCGTGATATCCGGCGTCTCATTTGGGCTTGGCTACCTGCTTATGTCCCGTATGCAGGCGCCGTGGCAGTTATACCTCCTCTATGGGGTGCTGATAGGGGTTGGCTTGAGTACCCATGACATAGTTACACTCTCCACCGTGGTACGCTGGTTCGCAAGACGCCGGGGCATGATGTCCGGTATCGTAAAGGTTGGTACGGGATTTGGCCAACTCTTGGTACCGCTGATTGCCACGGCAGTCATCGCGGCTTGGGGTTGGCGGAAATCCTATCTTATCATGGGGGTTGTGGTCTTTGTGTCGCTTGTTGCCGTGGCCCAGATGTTACGCCGAGACCCCCAAGGAATGGGTCTGCTGCCCGATGGCCGACGGGATGAACCCCGTGACCGTGACCAGGAGACCGGGTTCGAAGGGTCGGGTATTTCCCTCAAGACGGCCATGCGGACGAGACAATTCTGGACGATGTGTGCGGTGGAGTTCATCACCGTCTTTTGCATATTGACACTCGTCGTGCATATCGTACCGCACGCAACGGATCTGGGTCTATCCCCGGCGACCGCAGCGGGCGTCCTTTCCACAATCGGGGGGGTGAGCATATTTGGCCGGTTCTTGATAGGAACGACGAACGATAGAATAGGCGGAAAACGTTCGCTGATTATCTGCTTTATTGTGCTGCTCAGTAGCCTTGTCTGGCTACAGGTGGCCAGTGAAGCGTGGATGCTGTTTCTCTTTGCAATGGTTTACGGTTTCGCCCTCGGCGGATTTTTTACAGTGATGTCTCCGATGGTGGCAGAACTCTTTGGTGTGGGGTCGCACGGCGTGCTTTTTGGCGTTACCAGATTCACCGGAACGATTGGGGGTTCGATCGGTCCCCTGCTGGCCGGGCGCGTGTTCGATGTGACTGGGAGTTACCGGATTGTTTTTATGGTGCTGATCGGACTGGCAGTGATCGGTATTCTGTTGGTAACGTCTCTACAGCCGGTAAAAGGTAGTGGTTTTGCCGTAAGTTCTCAATAAGTTCGGGCACCCCACTCCAAATATCTTATTATTTCTCTCGGACGGCACAACCAAATCTGACCCAAATCCGGGCGCCAATTCTCCGAAGTTATTTCTGCGCAGGCCCTAACCTTCGCTCTTTTTTTCACGAAGACGTCTTCTGAGGATTTTCCCGGTGGGGCCTTTTGGCAGTTCATCCCCAAACTCGCCGTCCCGCAGTTTTTTGTATTTGGCGAGGCTGTTTTTTACGTAATCCATGATCTCATCTTTCGTTGCTGTTGCATTGGATTGGAGCACGATAAAGGCCTTGGGAATTTCTCCCATTTTCTCGTCCCTTATTCCGATTACGGCTGCCTCCAACACCTTTGGGTTTTCATAAAGAAGCTCTTCAAGCTCGATGGGGTAAATGTTATATCCGCCGCAGATGATCATATCTTTCTTTCGGTCAAAAATATAAAGATAACCCTCCTCATCAACCATACCGATATCGCCTGTGTGTAACCACCCGTCCTTGAT
>JAUVRS010000124.1 GCA_030597505.1 Desulfobacteraceae bacterium | reverse complement strand
CTGCCACCCGTCCGAATTGTCCGGAACCCCCTGTCTGTTTCTTGTGGATGTAATCAAAGGATGCCATTTTGGTTATGGCCTCCCGGTATGCCACCTGGGGCATACCGGTAGTGACGGCGGCGTCAAACTCCCGTTTCATCCGCTCAACATAGACTTCCAGGTGCAGTTCCCCCATGCCGGATATTATGGTTTCGCCCGATTCCTCATCCACATGAGATTTAAATGTGGGGTCCTCCCGTGTAAATCGATTCAAGGCCTTGGACATATTGGTCTGGGCTTTATTGTCTGCAGGGGTCACGGTCAAGGAGATGACCGGTTCGGGCACAAACATGGAAGACATGCTGTAGTTCAAGCGGCCATCCGCAAAGGTGTCACCGGAATAACAGTCGATACCAAAAAGCGCCACAATATCCCCTGCGCGGGCCTCTTTCACATCCTCCATCTGGTCCGCATGCATCCTGACCAGCCGTCCCACTTTGATCTTCTTTTTTGTCCGGGTGATGACCAAATTATCCCCCTTGGAAACAGAACCCTGATAAAGTCTGAGATAGGTCAACTGTCCGTAGGGTGTGACCTCCAGTTTGAAGCCCAGGGCCACCACAGGAGAGTCGGGGTCGCATACAAGGGGAATCTCTTTTCCGTCTTGATCCAGATCAATGGCATTGTTTTTTACGTCTGTGGGCGCAGGTAAATATTGGGTGACACCATCCAGCAGTGATTGAACCCCAATATTCTTGTAGGCCGACCCTACAAATACGGGGGTCAGTTCCCTTGACACGGTACCCTTTCTCACCGCCTCACGAACCAGATCTTCGGTAACCTTCTCCTCCAAAATGGCCTCCATCAGTTCATCTGAAAACATGGAAACGGCATCCAGAAGCGTTTCTCTTTTTTCTTCGGCCTCCGCGATCATCTCGGAAGGAATTTCTTCCACGCGGATCTTTTCCCCGTTATCCCCTTCAAAATAAACGGCCTTCATCAAAACCAAATCAACCACCCCCAAGAGGTTTCCCTCAAGACCAATGGGGATCTGCATGAGGACACCGTTTAGGTTCAATTTCTGCCGCAGTTGTTCAAGGACCCTGTAGGGATCTGCCCCGGAACGGTCACACTTGTTGATAAAAACAATTCTAGGCACCTCATAGCGGTTCATCTGTCTGTCAACGGTTATGGACTGTGATTGAACGCCACCCACCGCACAGAGTATCAATATCCCGCCGTCCATGACTCTCAGGGCCCGCTCGACCTCGATGGTAAAATCCACATGGCCGGGGGTATCAATGATGTTTACCCTGTGACCTTTCCACTCACAGTGGGTGGCAGCGGACGCAATCGTGATCCCCCGTTCCCTTTCAAGCTCCATGGAATCCATGGTGGCCCCCACCCCGTCTTTTCCTTTGACCTCGTGGATGGCAAAGATCCGGTTGGTGTAGTAGAGGATCCGTTCGGTCAAGGTGGTCTTGCCCGAATCAATGTGTGCGCTGATACCAATGTTTCTCAAATTCTGAATTTGTTCACTCATCTAACAACCTCTGATTGACGTCTTTTATCAGGTTATGCTTGGCGATTTTGCAAAATCCTTCTGCATGTAAATTCAAATTTTCATGTTTTATGTTCGGTTTTATGTTTGCATCAATCGACCAAGAATTAAAAAAGAGGGTCTGCTCGGGCAAACCCTCTCTAAAAATACAATATTTTCACAAAAATTAGAACAAAAAGTTATTTCGGCCATCAATATAACACAGGGAGGCCCATGGGTCAAGTCAAAAAAAATAACTTGAAACACTTTTTATCCGGGCAATGGTGTAAGATACGGCCCTAGCCCGGCTTTCGGCCCATAGGGGCCCAGGCCCCGGAGGGGGGACCAGGCTTTGGGAACCCTGGAACGAGCTATGTAACTAAAGACGGATTAAGCAGAACCCTGCCAAAACCATCTCATTTTCGGATTGACACGAATTCACTTTGACAACGAATGGGGTTTTGATGTAGTGTTTTTTGGCTTTGGAAAATGGAGAATTAAAAATTGCAGTTTGGTGGGGTCAAAAACAGAGACGAATCTTAGGGTAAACACAAAAAAGGAGGTAAGGGAGCAATGAGTTCTGAAAGTCACTTGAAAGACAAGGTTATTTTGGTGGTGGATGACGAACCCGATGTCCTGGAAACCGTGGAGGAAGAGCTGGACATGTGTCTTATGCACAAGGCAACCGATTTTGACACCGCTCAACAATACCTCCTGAGTTATACCTATGATATCGTGATCCTGGATATTATGGGGGTAAATGGGTTTGAGCTTCTCAAGACTTCTGTATCCCGAGGGTTTCCGACAGTCATGCTCACAGCACATGCACTCTCACCCGAGTCGCTCAAGAAATCCATAAAACTGGGTGCTGTCTCCTTTTTACCAAAGGAAAAGATGTCGGAACTGCGCTCATTTCTTGAAGATGTGGTTCTGGGTGGGGGCAAATCCGTGTGGACAAAACTCTTTGACAAACTTGAAGGATATTTTGAAAAGAGATTTGGTCCGGACTGGAAAGAAAGAGACAAATTTTTTCAGGAATTTGAGGAACAGCTAAAAAAGGACATAGAGGATAACGCTTGAACTTGATCTTCTTAACCCGCAAAATGGCACACTGAAAGGGTCAGCCATGGGGTATCTGCTTGGGATCCAGGAATACTTGGACAAAAACTATCGCATTTCCGTTTTTGATCAAGTCCTTCAATCCAACGAGCCATGGGAATTCCATCTCCATAACCAGCGCATCGTGACGGCAAGGGTCAAAGAGAATTTGACCTATGATATAAGCCTTGACATTGAAGGGAGTGGTGAAGAACTTCTACCAAAAACGGATGTCAAGCTTCTCTATCCACAGGACCGATCAGAGGTGGCCAGGCCACTTTTAAAACAGGACAAAAAGGTCAAGGGGCTAGATGTCGAACCCATTATCTCCCCCAGCCAGAGACACCACATAAAGAATAAAACACTATTTCCGCTGATGAAAGAACGGCAGGTTCTGTTTTTTACCCTTTTGGAAGGTGAAATCATCAAGGGTATCATTGCGGGCTTTAGCCGCTATGAAATCACGGTCAACCTGAAGGGGGGAATACCGGTTACGTTACTCAGACACAGCATTTACGATCTTAGAGACAAAAAAGGAAGATGCTTTCTGAAGTCGTCTCAGGAAACCCGTCGAGACTGGGAAAAGACCGATCTTTTTGTCAGCCAAGACCACTAATACGGACCTGTGGCAGCAAGCCCTTAAGGAAGAACGCCTGAGTTTGATTTCTTGTAGCCAGTGTTTGACCGAAAACCCTGTTTTTTCGGTCAAGAAATTCAAAATCCGAAGCACGAAATACGAAACAATGACCAAAACACCAATGTTCCAATGGAAAAAAGATTGTATTTTCAGTGTCTTAGCCTGAGTCATTTTGTCATTTGATATTCGAATTTGTTTCGGATTTCGGATTTCGATATTTGGATTTTGCCTGAACGGGGATTTTCGTTCAAGCGCTAGCTAGCGAGGTTGCCACGTTTACGGTCAGTGATCGGTCTTCAATTCACCAGGCCATCCAGCCGCCATCCACGGGCAAAATCACACCATGCACAAAATCAGACGCCGGAGAGGCCAGAAAAAGCGCCACTCCCCCCAGGTCCTCAGGGTCCCCCCACTGTCCCGCTGGGGTCCTTCCGGTGATGGATTTGGAGCGCTCAGGGTCCTGTTGCAGGGGTTCTGTCAATTCAGTGGCAAAAAATCCGGGGGCAATCCCGTTCACATTGACCCCCTTTCCTGCCCAGTCATTGGCCAGGGCTTTTGTCAGGCCGACGATCCCGTGTTTTGCGGTGGCGTAGGCCGTCACATTCAGACCACCCTGAAAGGCCAGTATGGATGCGATGTTGATGATCTTTCCTTTTCCTTTTGCCAGCATCAGCCGGCCCGCAGCCTGAGAAAGGATAAATGAAGCGGTGAGATCGATCTCCAGGGTCGCATCCCAGTCGCTCTCGGAATATTCTGCTGCAGAGGCTCTGCGGATAATCCCGGCATTGTTGACCAGGATGTTCACATCCCCCATCTCTTCCGCCACAGCCGGGATGACCCTTTTTGTTTGCTCTCTTTTGGTCAGATCGGCCGCATGGTGGAAGTATCGACGACCAAGGGCCACGACAGCATCCTCCATCTCTTTATGAGGGCTTCTGCTGACAACAGCGATGTGTGCACCTGCCTCTGCCAGGGCAAGGGACACGGCCCTGCCAATCCCTTTTGTCCCCCCTGTTACAACGGCAATCTGCCCGTCGATGCGAAATTTATCCAAAATCATGTAAAAACCTCTTCGCTGGATGTAGTTGTCTCTGCCTTTGCTTGTTTCAAAAGCCCATATTTTCTGATATTCGCATCAGCCAGGTCCTGGATTTCTTTTAGTGCCTCCCGCCCCTGATCACCCGCAAATAGATGTCTAAAGCGTTTTTGGGTCTTTAAGTAGTCTTCTATTGAAATTTTCTTTTTTATCTTCCGGACCTTTGTGATTTCTCCGTTTTCCATTTCAAACAAGGGTGTAATCCCGCATTCAACAGCCAGACGCCCTACCTCCAGCGTACGATCCGAAGGGAACCCCCATACGGATGGACAGGTAGAATCGATCTGGATGTAACGCGGCCCGTGGTAGGTCATGGCCTTTTTGATTTTTTTCTCCAAATCCTTGAGGTAGGCTACCGAGGCCGTGGCAACATAGGGAACACCATGGGCCGCCACAATGGTAGGAATGTCCTTCTTCATCTGAAACTTGCCCACGGAACTCCTGCCCGCCGGGTCCGTGGTCGTGGCCGAGTAGAGGGGGCTCGCCCCGCTTCGCTGCCCTCCGGTGTTCATATATGCCCCATTGTCCGCGCATATATAGAGCACGTCATCTCCCCTTTCAAGCATCCCGGAAAGCGCTCCGAACCCGATGTCAAACGTGGATCCATCCCCGCCGATGGCAAGGACGCGGGTGTCATCCCGCCCCTGCGCCTTGAGTGCTGCCACAACTCCTGTGGCTATGGCAGGTCCGTTTTCAAAAAGATGGTGGATCCAGGGGACCCGCCACGGCGAATACCCAAAAGGGGATGTAAACGTCTCAAGACACCCCGTGGGTGTGACAACAATGACGTTTTTGCCCGTGGCCTTCAAGATGTGCCTGACAGCGATGGCCATACCGCATCCATGACAGGCCCTGTGTCCTGAAACGAACAGCTCTTCCTGGTTCGTGATTTCCTTTGTGTTCATAATCAACTCCTTAAGGCAAGATGGATGGATTGAGCCCGGCCCAATAGGGTTCTTGAAATGGGACCCCCGATTTGCAAACCTTTTCCGCTTCTCCCACGATTTCTCGCACCAGGTCCATGTTTATTTCCCTTCCCCCCAGACCCGCAATAAAGTCAAGCACAAGCGGGGCATTTGCTCTTCCGCACACTTTGGCCTTGAGGTCCATGGAGACAGCCCCTTCGCTCCCCATTGAAACATCGGCTTCCATCACGCCAACCACTTGAGCGTTTTTGATTTCCTCCCAGATGTCTTCATAGGGAAAGGGCCTGTAGCACCGGATCTTTACAAACCCCACCTTTTTGCCTTCCGAACGCAGCTCATCCACGGCCTCCTTGATCGTTCCGGCCATGGAACCCATTCCAATCAAGACCACTTCCGCGTCCCCCGTGTGATAGGCCTCAATGAGTCCGCCATAGTCACGCCCGGTGACCAGTGACAAGTCTGAAAAAACGTCCTTGATCCGCTGCTTTCCTTTTTGCATGGCATCATACACGGTAAATTTAAACTCCATGAGCATTTCCTCTTCCCCATAGGAGCCCCAGCTCTTTGGCTCTTTCACATCAAGAAAGTCAGCGGGTTGGAAGGGTGGCAGAAAGCGATCCACCTCCTCCTGTTTCAGAAAAGAGACCCTCTCGTATGAATGGGTCAATATCCACCCATCCATACATACCATAACCGGCAAAAGAATCGCGGGGTCTTCTGCAATCTTGAATGCTGCCAGATGCGTGTCGTATGCCTCCTGACTGCTCTCCACATACAGTTGTATGACCCCTGAATCTCGCAGGCTGATGGTGTCCTGATGATCCACCTGAATGCTGATGGGGGCTGAAATCGTCCGGTTGACACCGGTAATGACAAAAGGTAGCCGCATGCCCGCGCTTGCGTAGAGCACCTCTGTCATAAGCAGCAGCCCCTGAGATGAAGACGCCGTGTATGCCCGGCTCCCGGCCGCGGAAGCGCCGCTAAGAACACTCGCTGCTGAAAACTCGGATTCCACCCGCACATACTGGGTATCAAGTTCCCCGTCCGCCACCATCTGTGCAAGCCGTTCCACAATGTGGGTCTGCGGGCTTATGGGATAGGCGGATATAACGTGGGGCCGGCTGGCCCTCACGGCATATGCCACGGCCTCTGAACCCTCTACTACCTGGACTTGACTCATTTTATTTCTCCTCTTGAACCATCTCGATGGCATCTGCGGGGCATTCGTAGGCACAGAGCCCGCACCCCTTGCAAAAGTCATAATCGATGATGTAATACTCGTCTATTATATGGATGGCACTGTCGGGACAAACGCTCTCACATTGACCGCATCTCTTACACGGTTCCATATCAAGCACCGGTCTTTCATCTCTCCAATTACCGGTCTTATATCCCAAAGAGGTCCCCCCCTTGACCACGGCACCGATCGTAACCTTCATTTTTGATCTCCCATCAATCTTTTATAGCTTTCTTCAACAACCCGGGCGTTCTTCTCACCCAGATCCCCCGGAAACCGTCTTCGTACAGCCTTTAACACCGCATCAAGACTCAACTCCTTTGTCACGGCGGCAAAGGCCCCCAGAAGCGCCGTGTTCATGATGGGCAGGCCCAGAATCTCGCGTGCCAGGTCAACTGCGGAAAAGGCAAATACCCGGAAGTCTCCACTCAAGCCAAGATCAGCGACACTTTTATCCGTGTTGATCAGGATCATCCCCCCGGGTTTGATCCCGTCAAGGACATCGACCTCCTTGAAAATAGTAACATCCTGCAAGATGATGTAATCCGGATTTGCGACCCTGCTCCTGAGGCGGATCGAGTGATCGTCAAGGCGACAATAAGCAATAATAGGCTTCCCGCGTCTTTCTCCGCCACCGCCCAGGAACGGAAAGGCCTGACCGTACTCTCCATCCTCCAAGGCCGCAATGGCCATAAATTGGGCAAGAACAAGAGACCCCTGCCCACCTCTTCCATGGATACTGATTTCTTTCATGTTGCCCCCATACTTTTCCTGCATTGAGGATAAATCATTTTAATACTATCTT
>JAUVRS010000169.1 GCA_030597505.1 Desulfobacteraceae bacterium | reverse complement strand
CTAGAGAAAGGCAGTTTTTCTGAACCGGCAGTCGGGTGTGAGTCTTGTCACGGTCCCGCCTCCCACCACGTGGCCCTGCCCAAGACCGCTATTTTTGACAAACGAATGACCATTGTCAACCCGTCCAAACTCTCTGCGGGCATAAGGACTCAGATCTGTGGTTCGTGCCACAGCAGCGGCATAGCCATCAAAAACGTAGAGGTTGAATGGCCGGTGGACTACCTGCCAGGTAAGGCTTTGGGGCCTTATCTAAAGCCTCATGCACAAGTTAATGATGATCCCAATCAGGCGAACTTCGACCCCGTCGTTGAAGACCATCATCAGCAATATAATGACTGGCGGAAGTCTGTACACGCCCAAAAAGGAGTCTCCTGTACGTCGTGTCACTATGTCCATCAATTAGGCTTACCTCCGACTCAATTCCAGACCATGGGGGCCGGATCCGGACAGTGTTTGAGTTGTCACACCGGAAACACCAACAAATATGCCCATTCCATCCACTCATTTTCCAATTGTGTGGGCTGTCACATGCCCAGAGTAAACCTGAGCACCGAACCCGGGACGTCGCTTCGCCATACATTCAACATCATGTCCCCGGAGGCGAGCTTGAAGGCGGGTGGCGTGGATAAGGTGCCAAATTCCTGTAGCAGCTGTCATCATCACAAAAATACGCCCCTCAAAGAACTGGTCGGTTTTCTCGATGCGTCCATAAAGAAAGATACGCCCTTGCCCTTTTCCGTACACCGTAAACCGGAGCAGCCTAAAAGGTAAGAGAGGAACAATCATGAAAAAGGCTGTGAGGGGTATGCGTTTGGTTTATCTTGGAGGGGTGATGGTGCCCCTGATTGGGTTGATTGCCCTCTTGGTGGGTCCTTTGTTGTGGCCGGTTTGGGCTGAGGTAAAAGGTGGCTCGAAAATCTATCGCTATCGGGAGCGGGTGGCGAGCGGGTACTATGAAGGCTACGAAGTCAGTCCCCGTCGGGCGAGGGCTACCGTGGCAAGGCCCTCAACCAAGCGCGGCCTCGCAGCTTACGGGGCCTCCTCGGCGCTTGTGCGTATTCGCACCCGTCTGCCCGACTCACATCGGGGGCTAAAGTTCTACTATCGGAACAGCTGTGTCGAGTGCCATCCCAAACAGACCCGGAACCTCCACTCGGTCCGGGCCGGGATTACCTGCCGCCAGTGTCACGGGGCAGAGCCTATCGCCGCGATCAAATACCATTACTCGCCCATGAACCCCATCCGACGGCATGCCTACGTCTGCACCAAGTGCCACGAAGGGGCCAATGTCGCTTTTGGGACCTATCTTATCCATGAACCCAGGGCTGAATCTGCAGCAGCAAAGGAGAACTTTCCTGTCTTGTATTATGCTTATTGGATGATGCTCTTGCTTTTGGGTGGGACACTGGCCTTCTTTATTCCCCATATTCTTATGGTGTTTGTGCAAGAACTGGCAATGAAAAAAAAGAAACCCGCCATTGACTTTCTGCTCTTTTTTATACCCAACCGCTTTATTGTTCAATGGAGAGAGAAATTAATAAAAAAATGGAAACCACCCATCGATAAACTGATTTTTTTTATGGAACAAAAGTTTGTGGTCGCCCCAAGACAGTTATTATCGAAAATAAGGAAACCTGCAAATGATGACGCAAAGGATATACATTAAAAGATACACGAGAATACAACGAATATTTCACCTTTGGATTATCTTAACTTTTCTTACACAAGCTGATACGGGCTTTAGCCGTTTATTTATCACCACCGACTTTGGGCGGTTCCTCACATGGATCTTCGGCGGGTACGCAACCGCCATTCAGATCCATTTCTGGGGGGGTGTTTTGATGATGGTTTGTTTTGGAACCCACATCATATACATCGGTATAAAGGTCGACTGGAAGAATTGGAAAAAGAGCATCTTTGGACCGGATTCAATGGTTCCCAACTTTCAGGATGCAAGACATCTTGTGGAGCGAGCCTTGTGGTTTTTCGGCATAGGGTCCCCCCCAAAATTTGACCGTTGGGCCTATCCGGAAAAGTTCGGTTACTGGGGGGTCTTTTGGGGGGTACCTCTGCTGGCGATTACCGGGTTGATGCTAAGATTTCCTCTGCTGACAACCCAGTTTTTGCCCGGATGGGTCTTGAATGTGGCCGCCCTTGTTCACAGGGCCGAGGCACTCCTGGCGATTGCCTTTATTTTTGTTGTTCATTTTTTCTCCGGACATCTCACACCCTCAAAATTTCCCATGAACGAGGCCATGTTTTCGGGCTGCGTCCCGTTGGACGAGGTGGAGGAGGAAAAACCAGCCTGGCTGGAACGTCTAAAGAAGGAGGGGAAATTGGAGATTGTCCAGGCAAAAACCCCTCCCCTCTGGTATAGGATACTTTATTTTTCTTTTGGGAGCGCGGCTTTTGCTATTGGCATCTATTTGGTCATAGGCGCTGTGATTTACGGCCGCTATGTACAATTGCACTAAAAATCAAGGTAATCGTTCACGGGTTGAAAGGTTCAGACGTTCAAATTTTACGGGGACTCCGGATCTTCAATTGTGTCCTTGTCCCTGACCTTGAACGTTGAACCCCGCCCGCCTCGCCTGAGCGAGAGCGATGGCGGGCAGGCCTGAACCTGTGAACGCTTACCCTTATTTTTCAGAAAACTATATCAAATTCTACTTTTTGTGAATGCAAAGGGGGGAACATGAAAAAAATTGGATGCATCAAACTTATCTTGATGGCCTTTTTGGGTTTGGTCCTGATAAGCTGTGAGGCCAGAGGCCCTGAGATTGGCTCAATTGATTTGGAAAAGTTGACCAAGGAGCCAAAGTCCTATGTGGGCTCCGATGTTTGTAGGTTCTGTCACCTGGAACACTATGACTCCTGGAAGTCAACTCTCCACAGCCGAAGCCTTCAGGATGTAACCAAGAATAAAGATGCCATGATTACAGAGATCAATCCCAAGGTCATTCGAGCGGATCTGGAGCACCTGAGTGAAAGCCTGAAAATACCCGTCAATGAAATCTATATCCCCAAAGAGAGCGACATAAAGTACACCATTGGCGTTCAGTGGCGACAGCAGTTCCTTGTTGAAAGAGACGGCATTTTATACATTGCCCCTATCCAGTACAACACCTGGACCAATAAGTGGGTCAATTACCATGAGGATGACTGGTCCAAACGCCCATGGATCAAGGAATGCGGCGGTTGTCATGCCATGGGAGTGGATTTGAAAAAAAACACTTTTTCTGAAGCAAGGGTCGGGTGCGAGGCCTGCCATGGACCCGGTTCCTATCACGTGGCCTTGCCCAAAACAGCCATCTTTGATAAGCGGACGACCATCCTCAATCCGTCCAGGCTCCCTTCAGGTCTCAGGACTCAAATCTGCGGCACCTGCCACAGCCGGGGTGAGTCCACCAAAGTAAAGGGTGTGCCGTGGCCCGTGGGCCACCTGCCCGGTCAGGCTTTGGGGCCTTACTTCAAATCCGCCTCCTTTGCCGGCGGAGACGTAAAACACTTTTACGCCAACGAGTTTGCAAAGGGGCACCACCAGCAATACCTCGACTGGCAACAGTCGGTGCCCGCCAGGGAGGGCGTTTCCTGTACCTCCTGCCACTATGTCCATCAGCTGGGTGTGCCACCCACTCAATTTCAAACAAAGGGATCCGGGTCACAGCAATGTTTGATGTGCCACAGACTCATAAACAAAAATGCCGCCCATTCCATCCACTCATTCGCCAACTGCATCGGCTGCCACATGCCCAAAATAGCAACAAGCGCAGAATCAGGGGATACCCATAGTCACACATTCGTGACCCTATTGCCGGAAGATACCCTGAGAAACCCGGCAATCCCCAACTCATGCCAGACCTGTCATAAACACAAAAACGCAGATCTGGCGACCCTGCAATCCGTTTTTGATGGTCTCTCAAAAAAGAGTCTCTTGGGCGTTCATCGCAGGCCTTAACCATTGTCGGGGACATATAAGACATGACATCCAGGAGGCAAACATCCAACAAAATGCGCCCCTTTGTTTCAGGCTTTTTGGCCACAACCGGTCTCTTTGTGTCCCTTGCCCTGTCCGTGACCGTCTTAACCCCGACGGTCAGGGCCCAAGACAGGCTCTCTTCGCCTGTCTACCAGTACCGCGGACATGAGATGAGCACCGGGTATTATGAACACTGGGAGACCAGGCCCGGTCCTGGGGTACCGCTGGCAGGCGGGCCCATATTCCAGGCCGGCCCCACTTTGTACACCACTGGCGACTGGTTGGACCGCAGAACATATATGGCGGATTCCCACGAGCAGCTCAGGTTCTATCAGCGGATCAAATGTATCAAATGCCACCCTCAACAGACCCGCGGCCTCCATATAGCCCGCATGGGGATCACTTGTCGACAATGTCACGGCCCCGATCCCATTGCCGGCATAAACCACTACTATTCTCCCATGAATCCCTTACGGCGCCATTCCCATGTCTGCTCCAAGTGCCACGAAGGGGCCAATGCCTCATACGCGACGTTTGTTGTCCACGAACCAAACCCGACATTAGCTGACACATGGAAGACCTTCCCAATGCTTTTTGTGGCATTCTGGATGATGATGGCCCTTGCGGCCGGCACTTTTCTGGTTTTTATACCCCATGCAGCCATTTGGGGGATTCGGGAATTTATTGCAAAAAAAAGGGGCCACCAAACAGATGGGCACAAAGACAAACATTAGGATCAGAAGGTTCAGCCTGATCCAGCGGCTTTTTCACGTGCTGCTGATTATCTCTTTTATGACACAGGGTTGCACGGGTGTGGCTCGCATGTACATTGGAAGCCCCTGGGGAAAATGGCTGGCATCGGTTTTTGGAGGTTACGCCAACGCAACCCAGATCCATAAATATATGGGTCTTTTTATGATCTGCCTTTTTCTGGCTCACATCCTGTACTTGTGCTTTAAAATTGATTGGCGAAACTTTCCCCGTTGCCTTTTTTCCCCGGACTCCTTGGTGCCCCAGCCGCAAGACATCTTTGAATCTACTCATCATGTGTTCTGGTTTTTTGGGTTGATAAAGGCCCCCCGGTTTGATCGTTGGACCTATTGGGAAAAATTTGACTACTGGGGTGTATTCTGGGGGATCATCGTGTTAGGGCTCACCGGACTTATGCTGACATTTCCTCTTCTGGTTACCCGCATCCTACCGGGCTGGACCCTCAATGTGGCCCTGTGGGTCCACCGGATTGAGGCCATCTTGGCCATGGGTCACGTGTTTGTCATCCATTTCTTTGTGGGGCATCTACGAAGCCACAATTTCCCCATGGACCGGACCATGTTTGAGGGAAGCGCGGATCTGGATGCAACCATCCATGAAAAACCCTTCTGGATCGCCCGGATGGCCCATGAGGGGAAACTGGAGAGTCTTCTTGTTCCCCAAGCATCTTTATTAAAACGGACAGTCTTTTATGTCTTTGGTTATTCCGCCATAGCCGTAGGGCTATTCCTGCTTGTTGGCGGTATTATAAACAGCCCCTCCATCACCTGGTAGACATCCGTAGCCCCGATCCGCGTTATGATATCCTGATGCCCGGGTTTACCTTACGCACCCGGTTGTCTTTTTTTTTAAAGTGATCTTTTCGGTTTGCCGGCGTGACTCTAAAACCAGAACCGGCCCAATCCAGATCCGAGATCAGCTCTGAAACATTGTGCCAGTGTCAAATAGGCATTGTTTGGCAAACAAAGGGTTTAATATATCGATGATTTATTCAAAAAAACAAAACAGCGTCCTGGCAAAACTCGTTCCAGGTTCCTGGGGTCAGGGATTGTTATTTATTGTTATTCTCGGAACCGGTGTCCACAGTCTTTTTTTTGGGGCTTTTATCTATTTTTTTACAAATAGTTTTTATAAGCTTTTTTTTTCGACACTCATAGAAAATATCTTTTTTATGCGCCAAGTGGGAATTCTTCTTTTTTTATCCGGCCTGTTTTATCTTTTCCCTTTGGTGAATCTGGAAAAATACAAACATCTGGTACTTTTGACTGTCTTCTCAAAGACAGCGGCCGTTGTCTTTTTGCTGACAAACGCAAGATTCACATCTTCACCCGCACTGATTCAACTGGCCGCCTTTGGGGATGGTTTTATGGGTGTATCGTTGATATGTTGCTATCTTGTTTTCAGATGGGAAAAAGAGGTTAAAAATGGAAAATAACGGAGAGATACTTGCCAAAAAATTCGGCGAATATTTGGTTGAAAAAGGGTTGTGCACCCAT
>JAUVRS010000047.1 GCA_030597505.1 Desulfobacteraceae bacterium | reverse complement strand
GCTTTTTCCTAACAGCCTTCAGCCTATCTACCTAAGTAGTGTCCGAACGAAAACTAGGCTTTTTCGTTCAGATCAAGGAAGACGATAATTTTAACCGCAGGAATACATTGAGTATTTCGAGGATTAAAATTTGAGTCTGACGCAGATATGGGCGAAAAAGACAGTTTTCGTTCAGACACTAAGTAGTTACTGCCAAGCCACCATGTGCTGCTACTCATTTGTGCTGTATGACTTCCAAACTGTACGGCATGGTAGGCAATGATGATGGCGTTGTCAATCTGCAAGGATTTTTGTCCCCTCGTGAGCTATATTTATGACAAGACTCCCCATCAAATACTTCTTTATAAAACCTGAAGAGATCTCCGCGGTCATCCTGGATCAAATCCATGATCTCATACAAAGAGGGGGCGGGGTCGGGACATTGCATATAAGGAAAAACCTCCAAAATGCCCACCTCATCGGTTACGCCACTCACAAAGATCGAGTGGTGGGAACCTCGACACACAAGCACCCCAAGATTGAGTATAGGAAAAAGATAGAGGACCTCACCGGTCTGGATCTCTCAGGATTTCTTGAAAGAGGATATACCACGGTTGACACGGAATATAGGGGTAAGACTGTCGGAGGCAGACTTATCAGGGGGCTGATCAAGAGATCAAAGGGGAAAAAGATTTATGTGACCATCAGAATGGATAACACCCCACCTCTTAAAATGACCTGGAAGGAAGAAATGGTTCTTGCGGCAAAATTTTTTGACAAAAACACAAATCATGAGATTGGTGTCTTTACAAACCAGGGGGACTTTTCAGAACTCTAAAATTTTCTCTGTAATTCATAACCCCCAATAACTTCACCGAGAGTAGCAAACAAAGGATCCCGGTCCTTGCCATTTTCCCTGGCAACATCAAGTATTTCATTTAAAAACATCAACCTCGACCAGTCAAAGGGTTTATTCTTGAGGCCTCTGACCTTATCGATGGTTAGTTCACCCGGAAAGCTTGAAGGGATCTCTTGCCCCAGTGCCCGAAATGCCAACATCGTTCTAACGCATTTATCACAGACACAACAGTTTAGATCAGGAGAGGTGTCAAATTTATATTGTCCTTCCCAGCACACCTTCAGATTATCGAGCGCCTCCGGCCAGACAGCAAGGGCCTTGAGTTTTTTCAGCCGGGTAAAAACCATATCGTGGTGGACCTCAAAACTTTTGCTGGATAGCAACCGGTCTGTCAACGGGTGACTCCCCCAAGGCAGGAGGTGCAAATAGGAATGGCTGCTCCCCACCAAAACCCCGCCCCATGTCTTCCGAAACAACCCGGCCACCGAGACAAGCACGCACGCATGTGATATCCAGAATCTTTTGATGGAAAGCAGGTACTTGAGGTTGGTCCTGACATTTAAAAATACCAGACCCTTGTATGTCTCAAGGAGCTTTCTGTTTCTTTCAACAACAGTCTTACACTCCCTGTCATACTCAATATTAACATCAAAGCCTTCCACATACAGAATCGAGGCAACATCAAACAACTTTCTCTTTATTGGCCCCCGCTTCAACACATGGTTTAATGCAGAAAAGGCACCGTCCACTCCACCGGAAAAACTCAATATGACCTCATCGTTGACCTTATCTTTCTCCACCTCGCTGTCGACCCTGATATCAATTCGATTGTATTTCTTTGGAAACCACTGGCTAAAAATAATCTGAAACTCCTCCAGGTTATCAAGAAGAGAAGAAGAGACAGGGCCGTGAACTCTCAACGTTGCCCCATCTTCCATGGCCTTTAACAGTGCCGCGATCAGAAAGGAATCCATCAGTTCGTACGAACAATACTGCCGTTGATCAAACGGCATGGAATACCACAGCTTCAAATCTTCATCATACGATCGTGACAAACGCACATGGATTTCAAATTTTCCGGTATCATTGCGTGGCCCGGCACTGTCCAGATAAACATCCAAAAAACGCATTCACATCTCCCAATTTTATCCTGTTACCGGGATCTCACAAAAACCCTAAGAAAAAATCTCAACAGCAGTTGTTTGGTATGACATAGGGAATACGACATAGGTGGTAGGGAAGAAACGGAAATTTTGATCTTTGGGAACTACTTCTCGTGACTCTTTACCCTCTCGTGTAACTTACGCAGCCGTCCACTCAGTTCCTTGCAGATGTGAAGCGCAATCTGCGGGTATTCCCTCACAATTTCTGTAAACTCCTGTTTGTGGAGCACCAAGAGATTGGATTCTTCCACGGTTCGAATGGTAGCAGACCGTGCAACATCCTCAAACAACGCCATCTCTCCAAAATAGCCGCCGGTACCGATACGGTCAAGTTCGATCTCACGGCCTCCTTTTTCCCCTTCCTGACCCTTGATAACGGAGACCTCACCCTTGACAACGAGATACATGGTATCTCCCGCCTCACCCTCTTTGATAACCGTTTCACCCGGTGGATAAACGGCTTCCTCTGTAACCGATGCTACAGCAGCCAGTTCACTCACGGCAAGACCTTCAAAGATCTCGATTCCTTTTAGACGCAAAATCTTGTCAGGAATACTCATTTCTGTTTCCATATCTTCCCCCGTTTTGGCTGAATCGACCCGTTCCTTATCCATCAAGCGCCGAGCCATCTGACGAACGTAAGGGTTTTCCGATTCTATATGTTCTTGAACGACCCCTGGGTTGACGCCATCAAGACCTTGTTTGGCCAGAAAATAGAGGGTCAACACCACCGTCACCCAATCCTTTGTAGAAAGGAGGTGGGTGAACAGAACGGACTTATCGGAGCCAAAATCAGACAGCTTAAAGTTTTTCCTACCAGCTCTTAAGGTCTCAGAGGGAGCGGCCCCTTCCAACAATGGCAGAATGATCTTGGACAAAGACGCATCTAGCGAATCATCCAAGGCTTCAAGGCTGTTTGCCCGCTGCCGGGCATTGGCAGAAAAGAGGCCTCTCCAAATCACCCGCATCTGGCCCGAACTATCCTCAGTCGCAAGGACTCGCAGGACGTTCTCCAACTCCAAATGTCTCTTGTTGTCCAGGTGGGCCATAAGGAGATCCCTCTCCTCGCTCTCGGGTATGGCCCGAAGCCCTTCCGACTCCGTCAAATAGTTGTAGCACCTCTCCACCTGGGACCGGGCGAACCGAAAGAGATCCAGGTCCTTTATATCCAGGGATTCCAACAAGGCGAAAATGCCGTCCCTCACCTTGCGTCTGGGGATATTGAGCGACTCGATGAGCAGTTGGGCGTTCTGGTAGGAAGCGGCCTGAAGCCTGTCTTTTGCCAGGTCGTGAATTTTGTCTGAGGGGTCATCTATGGCTGAAATGGCTGTCCTGACAGCATCATCATCCTCGATTTTCAGGGCCCCAAGAGCTGCCAGACGTACCGACTCCAAGGGGTGAGAAAGATAGGGAACCACCAGGGTATTTATGTCCTCTGCCCCCAGGCGGTTGAGGGCCGTCAAGACATGGGAAATGATCGAACCATCCTCTTCCTTATCCAACATATCCTTGAGGTGGGGAACATATGACGCCTTCCCTGTCTCGGCTGCAACAATTACCCCTGCCCTTCTCTCGGGGACATCGCCCGATGTCATCCACGCGTCTATTACTCCCTTATATTCCTGTGGCGACTCCTTAAACAGACCAATGAGTGCATAGGCCTTTACCTCGAGATCTTGAGTTCTTTCAAAAATGTCCCGGCTCAGGGAAACTGAAACTCCCGACGGGAGACGATTGGCGGCCTGAAGAACCGCAATGGTCAGATCCGGTTTGTCTGAGTCGACCAGGTCTTTGAACACTCCCATGGCGTCAGGGCCTGTGTTGGGTGAGAGCCTTGAGAGCAGGGCTATCCTTGTTTCATCGTCATTTTCTTTTAGAACTGACAAGATATGGGAGTCTAGGTCTTCCAACTCCTGAGACCTCAGCAAATCAGCGTACCATATGCTCTCATTTCCCCGGGCCGTCAAAAACGATTCAACCAGCCTAGTCTGCATCTTTTTGTCTCGGAAAACGGGTCCCAGATCCTGCTCTTCCAGCGATTTGAGGTCCAACATATTTTTGGATATCAGGTCCTGAAGGATCCCGGAATAAGACTTTTTGAGAAAAAAAGTTGTAACAATCCATCCCCCCACAAAACACATGGCGATTATTGAGAGATATCTTGGCGGGAACAACCCCTCAGAGACCATTATGATTCCCGACCCCATAAGTACGCCAATACGGACCACTGTACCCCTCAAAAACGGCCTGATCACGGCCCGAAATGATACGGGGAAAAGCCCCATCAATATGGCACGGGCCGGGTTGTTCATGGTTGTCCTCAATACATTGGTGGACACCCTCGCGTACATGGCTGAAAAGATATCAAACCGGAGCAAAAAGGCCAGAAAGGCGATCATATAGTTAATGGGATGAAACATGAGGACCACGGGCAGTCCCCATCGGCCATATACCCTACCGATAAAGAGAAGAATTATCAGACTGACGATATTCATGGCGCCTCGAAAGTAACCAAAAAACGCCAGCATTCCGCCTTGGGTGGCATAGGTCTCATTGACTGCAAAGTTAAACTGATAATTCATGATGGGGATCGCTACATTTGGAAGGAACGTCAGAAGGACAAGGACCTTTACCAGGGTAGATTCCTTCATAAGCGGGAGGATTTTTTTAAACTCCTGGATAATATTGGATCGCTTTTTTGTCTTTTTTGTCTTTTTGTCAGAAACCAACAGGGTAGGAAATCTCGTCCCCATCCGCTTTACCAGCATCGCCCCCAACATGGTGGTTACCAGATAGGCAAACATCAGGTTATCCATGCCTATGGCCTTGGCCAGAGAAGGGGTGGCAAAACTTCCGACGATTCCGCCTGTGACCCCACCTGCGGTGATAAGGGGAAACAATCGTTTGGATTGCCTTGTGTTGAAGAGATCGTTGGCCAAATTCCAGAAGACGAGTGCCAGCAAAACCTCGTATTGGGATTTGAGGACAAACAGTACAGGGTAGATAAGATCATACCCAAGGGGTACCACAAAGCGCAGGGCCGCCACAGTGATCCCGCAATACATCAACATATAGGACAGCATGCGGCTCCCGGGGAGTCTGGCCATGATTCCCGTCAAAAAGCCCATGATGATAAAGGTGGAAATGGAATTGGCCACGTAGACAATTGGCAGGTACTCGACACCAAACCTTTTCAAAAAGGCGGTTTCGGCAAAATTATTAAAAAGGATACTGGATGTGCGGATAACAAAAAGAAGAAGCGCCGTCCAAAGGAAGAGCGAAAGTTCTTCCTCATAGATATTTAACCATTTACTCACTGTCTTAAGCATCTGCTCCCCTCAGCTGCTTGACGGGAAAGATTTCAGTTATGCAAAGACCGAAAGGAAACCATCAGGTTTCGTTCTGGCGCCAGGTAGTAACAGGGGTTAAATTATCTGCTAGTTTCCGGGGTGTCAAGGTTTTTAAGCCCCGAGCACAATACTCATTTCTTTGTTTTTTCACTCCTTTCCATTTTCTTATTTTCCACTCTGAAACAGCAGCATCCACAGACCCAACATAATGAAAATCGCTCCGGCCACTGTCTTTATGTATGCCGTTGGGACCCACTTACTTAGAAAGCCCCCGAGAACGACTGCCAGCAGCGACGTCAAGACAAGTGCCATTGAAGACCCAAGAAATACGGAAATCCGTGACTTGCTGTCTGCAGCAAAAAGAAAAGTAGCCAATTGGGTCTTATCCCCCAGTTCTGCAAGAAATATCATACCAAACGTTGTAAATAGAACCTTTAGGTCCACAATATTCCCCCTTTAAATAGTCTGTGGTTTGCCGCTCAAAGGGGTTCAAGATTCGATTCTCCTCTCCGAACTGCATTTGGGACGCGCATTTAGAAGAAAAACGTCACGGCATTGCCCCATATTTCTTGAGTTTTTTGTGAAGGGTTTTCCGGGTGATCCCCAGCCGCCTTGCTGTCTCGCTCTTATTCCCCCTGGAGGCCTCCAGGGTCTTCAATATGGTCTCCTTTTCCACTTCATCCAAAGAGGGGCTTCCAGGGAGACTCTCCGGCGTAACATCCTGGCTTTTCAGCTCTTCATCCTTCACCACCGGGGGCAGGTCCTCTTCATCCAGGTATTCTGACCTGGCCAAAACCACAGCCCTCTCTATTGCATTCATCAGCTCACGGACGTTTCCCGGCCATCCATATTTGAGCATTCGATCCATAGCCCGGGGAGTAATGGCCCGTATCTTTTTGTGGTTTTTTTTGGCGAATGTGTCCAAAAAGTGTTTTGCCAGCAGGGAGATATCTTCTTCTCTCTCTCTCAGGGGGGGGACATTCAGGGTTACCACGTTCAAGCGATAATAGAGATCTTCCCGAAATCGTCCTTCCTCCATATCCTGGATTAGATCCCTGTTGGTGGCAGCTATCACTCTCACGTCCACTTTGATCACCTCTTCTCCACCCACGCGCGAGATCTCTCGTTCCTGAAGTACACGCAGTAATTTGACCTGCATGCCCAATGACATCTCACTGACCTCATCCAGGAACAGGCTGCCCCCATCCGCCAGGAGAACCCGGCCGTCCTTTCTTCGGTGGGCGCCCGTAAAGGCACCCTTTTCATGGCCAAAAAGTTCCGACTCGAGGAGGGTCTCGGTGACAGCGGCACAATTGATCTTTATAAAGGCCCCTTCCTTTCTGGAACTATTAAAATGCAGGGCCCCTGCAATGAGCTCCTTACCCGACCCCGACTCTCCTGTGATCAAAACCGTGGCCTCGGTGGGTGCCACTTGAGCCACCGTTTCCAATAATTTCATCATGGCCCTGCTGCGTCCTATAATATTTCTCTGATCAAAATGTGTGCCTAACGTCTCCCGCAAGACGCGATTTTCTTCCTTCAACTGGCTATGGTCCATGGCCCGTTCCATGGTGAGCCGCACTTCGTCAAAATCGAGCGGCTTTGTAAGGTAATCATAGGCCCCCTTTTTTAAGGCCTCGACGGCGGTCTCCACAGAAGAATAGGCCGTCATGATAATAATCGGTATGGCCGGGTTATAGGTCTTTATTTGAGAAAGGGCCTCCAGTCCCGAGACCTTTATCATACGGATATCCATCAAGATAAGATCATATGGCCTCTCATGGACCATCTGGATAGCTGTACCGCCATCGTCCGCTTCGCTGATTTCATATCCCCAACCAGAAACCAATGTCTTTAGCATGGTACGATGGGCCTGATCATCATCGACGACTAAAACTGTACCTTTTGTCTTCATGGCGCTCCGACCTCTCTGGAATAAGGTAATGTAATGGTAACTGTGGTCCCCTCTCCCGGATGACTCTCGACACCTATCTCTCCTCCATGGGACTCGATGATTTTCAGGACAATAGCAAGCCCTAACCCGGTTCCCGACGATTTGGAGGTAAAATAGGGATCAAAAATGTGTGACAGATCCACCTCTTTGATACCTGCCCCTGTGTCGGAGATAACAATCTGGATATTTCTTCCATCTTTATCCCTTCGCAGCGTCACGGAAAGCCGTCCTTCTTCCCCCATGGCTTCTATGGCGTTCAGATATAGATTCAGGAGGACTTGTTTGAATCTGTCCGGGTCGATCATCATCTTCCCTATTTCAGGAGACATGTCCGTATCAATACTTATTTGCTTTTTATTAAGATCCCCTTCGATCAGTTTGACGGAATGCTGTATCAAGGTCTGGAGCGACGTCGGCTTTTCCTCTATACTCATTGGCCTTGCGAATTCCAAGAGCTGGCCAACGACCCTGTTCAATCGCTCCACTTCTTGAATCATCACTTCTGCCGTTTTTTGATCCTCGGGGACCTCCCGATATCTTTCCTTAAAATAGGTGGCAAACCCCTTTATGGAACTCAGTGGGTTACGTATTTCGTGGGCAACCCCGGCGGCGAGCCTCCCGATGGATGCCAGCCGCTGACTTCTTTGCACCTCCTTCTTAAGATGCTGGATCTGGGTCAGATCCCTAAAAAGTACCACATATCCCAAGAACCCCTCAAACTCCTCCTCAAGGAAGGTGGCAATAACCTCAAGGGGAATGATTTTGCCTCCCTTAACGGGACAATCCATCTCTTTTTCAATCATGCCTCTATTGCTTTTCAGCTCATCGATGAGTTTCCAGAGGGGCCGGGGCAGAACTTCATCGGGCATCTTCCAGAGGGCCTCGGCAGACGAGATGTCGAGAATAGTCTCAGCAATTTGATTAAAAGAGGCTATCTTTCCATCCATGTCAATGGCCACGAGCCCCATTGGCATATTTGTCACCAGATTGTCGGAAAACACCTTCAGTCTGGAAAAGGATGTCTTGGCCGATCGGTATGCCTGGGCCAAAAAAAGCGAAACCATGCCGGCAAACCCGATCAACAAAAATGCAATCGCCATGACCAGTGTGTGACGCATGCCCTCTTTTCTCGCAGCCTCCACTGGCCCCATATCCAGCCCCACAAAAATGACTTGATCCGGGCCACGGGGGGGCCCTCCGGTGATTATGTGGGGCCGGCACCAGTCGGTGGCCACGAGCCTCCCCTGACGCATCCCCCAGACCTGGGAGCCGGTATGACCGCGCGTGGGTGCAAATTGTCGGAACACCTCAAATATTTTGGCGTTGTCTTTGCCCGACACCTGTCGTCGGTTTACATGCGGGGAGTTGGCGATTTTCTTCAGATCAAGGCCCGCTCCATGACGCTGCCCGATCTTGGACGGGTCATTATGTGCCAGAATTTTTCCCTTGGAGTCTGTAACCATAAGATAGATGATGTCAGGCTGTTTTGCCGTTTCCCCGAGCAGCCTCTGGACTTGAAACCCTCCCCAGCGCATCCCCATCATACCGGTCCTGGCACCGGCTTCAAAGGACCGTATGAGTGCGGCACCTTTTGCGAGCAGCAGCCTGGTGGTGCTTTTCTTTTGCTGGTTTATGTTTTCAACGGTCATAAATACAAAAAGGGGCACCAGCACCAAGACGGCACCAAGAATGATCCAAGGGGAAATCCCAACCCACCAATTTGTTTTTCTGCTAATTTTTTCCATCACACCAAACTTAAAGCAAGATACATACCAACTTCATCCCCCGCCCCTAGCCACTGCCCCATTAGGGGTTCCGTTATAGAAATCCTCTTATACGATCATTTTCAATTGATTGGACATGGCCCTCCAATTGGATACTTTTTATCCAACCAAATCCGAATGGTGCATATTAAGTATCCATGTTTCTGGATATTATTTCAATAAAATAAATAATGACGTTATGGACAATTCAAAAAAATGAGTGAGTTCGGACTGTTATGAAAGTTTTGCCCTGTTTGGCACACCTCTTGCGGAAGAATTTGAGAAAAACAATAGACCCTAAAAGGAGGTTTCAAAAATGAAAAAATTACTGGTTGTTTTGGGAAGTATAATGTTGATCGCGGCCGTAGCCTATCCGGTCTCAGCATGGGGGCCAAGATGGGGGGGCGACCGCCACATGGGTTATGGGGGTCACGGATCCTCGGGGAACTATGGTCAAGGGTATGATAGAATGACCGAGACGCAGCGTTCTCAGATGGACGACCTCTATCAAAAGTTCTATGATAAGACTGCGCCACTCAAGAATCAGATTCGGATAAAGTACGGGGAAATGGACACCCTTCTTGGCACTTCAAGCCCAGATCCCGATAGGGTGAGAACTCTTCAGAAAGAGATAAGTGATATGAAGGGCAAACTGGCGCAAGAACGGGTTGATATGGAGCTTGAGGCCCGGAAAATAGTCCCAAAAGGCAACTATTTCCGTGGCCACAGAGCGGCCCGCGGGTGGCACATGGGCATGGGCGGCAACGGACCCGGTGGCCCTGGTGGATGTTGGAATTAAATAATTGGACTAACCAACCGGACTGGGGGGCGCGTCAAATTGGCCGCCCCTCACACAGAATCAGAAAATAATGCCGGTTGCCACCTGTCAAGGATTTCCTGCCTCACTTTTTTTCCCGCTGGGCCACCACCACCCTGTAACGATGACTATAATCTTTAATCCGTTCTGTCTCGCCGTAACCATTGGTCCGACCGATCAATTTCAGGGTTTCTTCTGTTTGCCCTGGTGCCATCTCAAGCATTAACCATCCCCCTTCCTTCAGGTAAGCAACCCCTTCTTTGATAATTTTATTGATATAAAACATACCTCCTTTTCCGCCGTTTAGAGCCATACGCGGCTCATAATCGCGAACCTCCGGTGGCAGTTTATGGTAATCCTCTGATACAATATAAGGTGGGTTGGACAAAATCATATCAAAGGTGATGTGGTCATCTACCAATGCTTCCAAAAGGTCTCCCTTTCTAAACTCAATCCGATCCGAGACACCGTGTCTTTCCGCGTTCAGACGGGCTATTTTCAATGCCCCGACAGACGTATCGGCAGCCCAGAGCCTGGTTTTCGGCAGTTCCTTTGCAAGCGAAACGACCACCGCCCCACTACCGGTTCCCAGATCCAGTATTTCTCCTCCCTCGTTTTCAAACCTGGTAGTGCTCTTGATTTTTTCAATCGCGTGTTCCACCAGGAGCTCGGTTTCGGGTCTCGGTATGAGGACCTCCGGATTCACCAGGAAATTTAATGACCAGAATTCCTGAATCCCGGTAATATACGATACCGGCTCCCTGTTGCTTCTTCTTTTGATGAGAACGCGGTACCCTGAGACCTCTTTTTCGGTCAAGGGTTGATCAATATTCAGATAGAGATTCAGTCGGTCAACCTTTAGCAGGTGGGCCAAAAGGACTTCGGCGTCGAGACGGGGGTTGGGGGTATTTTTCTTTTTCAGATAATCGGTGGCAGCCTCCAAGAGGCCTTTTATTTTCCAGGACTTTTTCTTCATTTGAAGTGGGAACAGGCGATGACAACTCAGGGCTTACTGTTTTTCTTGAGCGCCTCGGTCTGAAAATGAGTGATGAGGGGGTCGATAACAATGTCCAATTCTCCCCGAAGAAAACTTTCGAGTTTATACAGAGTGAGGCCTATCCTATGATCCGTAACCCTTCCCTGGGGGAAATTATAGGTCCTGATCCTCTCACTCCTATCCCCCGAACCAACCTGACTCCGGCGTTCTTCGGAGATTTTTGAATGCTGCTCTGCCTCCTGCCGATCAAGGAGCCGGGAGCGAAGAACCTTCATGGCCTTTGCTTTGTTCTTATGCTGAGATTTTTCATCCTGGCAGCTGACCACCAGACCCGTGGGAAGATGGGTGATCCGGACTGCCGAATCGGTAGTGTTTACATGTTGCCCGCCGTGACCGGAGGATCTGAACACATCAATGCGAAGATCCTCTGTATCGATTTCGACATCTATTTCTTCTGCCTCCGGGAGCACAGCCACCGTAACAGCGGAGGTATGGATACGGCCTTGAGTCTCCGTGTCCGGCACTCGCTGGACACGGTGGACACCACTTTCAAATTTGAGTCTGCTGTAAACCCTTTGCCCCCCTATGAGAACGATTATCAGCTTGAACCCACCGATTCCGGTCGCGTTTTGGCTCAGGATCTCCATTTTCCACCGATTCATCTCGGCATACCGGCTATACATTCTAAACAGGTCTGCGGCAAAAAGCGCAGCCTCTTCCCCACCCGTGCCAGCCCTAATTTCCAAAATCGTGTTCTTTTCATCATTTGGATCTTTGGGTAAAAGAAGAACCCTTAGTTCCTCTTCCAAATGGGAAAGATTGGAACAAAGGGTCTCAACCTCCTCAGTGGCAAGTTGTCTGATTTCGGGATCCGGATCATTCAACAGAGCGCGGTTTTCTTCGATCTCCTGGTTCACAGACCGGGACTTTCTGAAGGTTGTTATGATAGGGGTTAATGAGCCATGTTCCTTGACATATTTCTGATAGAGCTTTTGATTCCGGATAACCTCTGGCCGCGCCAGATGTCCTTCAAGTTCATTATAGTGCTCTTCAATTTCTCTGATTTTTCCGAACATGGTTTACATCCCTGTTTTTGAAGGATCTTCAAGGCATCTTGAGACCGACCCTTATTATCAAAAGAGCCCTCTGGCCTGACAAGTACCCCTTTTCCCGTCCTGGCGGGGGTAAAGCTAATCGTTGATAATGGGTTATAATAGGAGGGTCTGTGGGGGTGCTAAGGGCTTGCGCACTCTTGCGCCACGCAAATGAAAGGGGTTTGATATGAAGGGCCGCTGCAAGACATCATTTTACCCTATTTCAGCCTCTTATCAGGCCTTTGACTTGTCCGTTCCCAACCCTTTATCAAGATTGAACTTGGCATATTTCCTTCT
>JAUVRS010000127.1 GCA_030597505.1 Desulfobacteraceae bacterium | reverse complement strand
CTTGATAACCTGTGTTGCCACGCCGGTGCCGGTTACCGAGGGCACACCGTATTCCCGGCAAACGATGGCTGCATGGCTGGTCAACCCGCCGATATCCGTTACCGCAGCTTTGATGTTGGTAAACACCGGTGCCCAGGAGGGGTTGGTCGATGGACAAACCAGGATTTCCCCGGGTTGCAAATTAACGATATCCTTGAGCAGTTTCAGGACTCGGGCAGGGCCTTCGGCGACACCTGCTGAAGAGGCAAAACCCTTTACCTCTGAGACATCTTCCGGCTGGACCTCTCCCATCCCTTTGAGCCATTCTTGTACCTTGTCGGTGGGCACACCCCACAGCATAATGGTGAAAGGTTCTGCCACCTCTTCGGGCGGGATACCCAGGGCAGGGGTCGGCAACCACTCTCTGGCCGCATCCAGGATCTTTTTGCGTTTTTCGGCCTTGGCCTTGTAGTAATCTCCCCTGACGGGTATATCCACACCCAGGGCCCATCCCGTAGCCAGTTCTGTAAGGATCTCGGGGATCTCATAGCGGCTGAACATAAATATGTCATCCGCCTCGTTTAGCATATCACCGTTTACAAGGAGCGTCCCAAGTTCCCGTATCTTGCCAAACCATATGGTATGGAACCAGTGCTCAACCCAAAAAAGATGATCCTCGGCATACCGGTAAATGGTTCTGATCGTGTTATATGCGTCATCAAATGACTTCTTGTCTTCATCGGTCTTGATAAGATCACGGTACTGGGCGACGATCTCATCTCTTTGTTTGTCTATCTCATCCAGGGACCGTTCTATGGTTTCTCCCCTTTCCAGCCTCTCAATATAACTCTTTATATACCCATAAGGAATCTCAGGAGTCGTCAACCAGCTTCCTTCATGGTTAAACCAGCCACTGCCGCATGACACGGAGAACCATGGGTCTTTGGCCTTTTCCAATTCTTCAAGCCACTGCCTGCCGTCCGGTATCTTTTGAAGCTCTGACACCTTCTGGTCCACTGACATCCCCTTCTTGAGGATATCTGCGACGCCCCTTGATGAAACCGCCAACCGGGAAAGTCTACAGAGGTCCTCTTCAGGCCGGAACATGGACACACAGGCGCCGGCCACCATCTTACCAATGGCGCTTTCGCTTATCCCGGGGAACAGCTTTCTGGTGACATCGCCAAACATCAGATACGCAAGATATGCCAGACTTAGATACTCAAAGTGATACTGCCACCCCTTAAATACCTGATTGACCAGCCTGTCAAAGGCCTCGATAACATCATAGGACGCATAACAGCCGGTAGGTACCGGCAGGACCTGGTCTTCGGGGACAAATTTTGGCAATTCCTCCGGGATCTCCACTGAGGCCATTTCTTCACCCAGGGCCTTAAATTTTATCAGCCACTTATCCCACAATTCATCGTAGTGCTCAAACACATAAAAGACCCGTTTTTCAAACAGTTGGGCCTTCTCGCCGATGATTTCATCGGGTGGTGGCGCAATGGCGCAAATATACATGTAGCATCCCACCATCCTCTGCGCGATGCCCTGTGCCGGCGGGATACAAAATACCCGGGTTGTATATTGTGAAAGGGAGATCTGCCATGCCTCCTGGAAAATCAGGTCCAAAGGGGGCATGGGTTCGGGGGCGTGGATCTTGTCATGATACCAGAATTGCTGTTTTTCCCAGTCTTCTCTGTCTTTGGAGAACATGTAGTGAGACGGGTACATCTCTTCCCAGCCTTCAAGCTCAGGCGGGACCTGAAACTCATGCGGATCCGGAAACCTTCCTGCTTTTTCGTCTGCCATTTTTTACCTCCCTCTAAGAGTTGCTGGTTAGGGTTTACGTAAAAATAACTGTGACTACTATAAACGACAGTTCTTTATTCTCCGACAATAGGGAATATAGGGTAAAGGTGGACGTCGGTATGCCCTGCCCATACTGTCAGAGATATAAGATGATTACCCATAAAAGAATATCTGTCAATTCCATTTTTTTTATGATAAGCATAAGGTCAGCTTATGGATACTTTTTGATAATAAAAATTTTTGTTGATACAACAGAGAGGTCAGTTTTTCATCCATGATCAACCTTAATCAACTCAGGGTCTTTTATCACGCCGCGAAAAATCTCAATTTCACAATCGCGGCCAAAGAACTCTTTATCACCCAGCCTGCTGTCACAATCCACATGAAGTCCTTTGAGGAAAACTGCAATCTGGTGCTATTTAAAAAGAAAGGCCGGAGGGTTTATCTGACTGCAGAGGGGGAGGCACTTTATAAATATGCACAGAAAATATTTGAATATGAAAAAGACATAGAAAACGCCATAGAAGATATGAGGGAATTAAAGCGGGGCATCCTTCGTCTCGGGACCACCAAGACCTATGCACGGTTTTTTATGCCGTTTCTGATTGCTGAATTTCGTGAGACCTATCCTAAAATCAAAATACAGCTTAATGAGGGCAGTTCCCTGGAGATGACGCGCACCCTTCTTGATTTTAAGATCGAGGTGGCGATTATTGCCAAGGCAGAGGAGAACCCGGACATTTGTTTTGTCCCATTTAGCATAGAAGAAGTAGTGGTCATAGCGGCGCCAAACCACCACTTGACAAAACAACGGCACGTATCCTTTAGAGAATTGGAAAAGGAACCGGTAATCATGAAAGAGACAGGCTCCGGGACACGCAAGCTGGTGACGGAATTGTTTGCGAGACACGGCTGTGAGCCGAATGTCCTGATGGAGACCAGTAATACTGAGTTTATCAAACAACTGGTAGAACGTGGAGAGGGCATCTCCTTTTTGGTAAAAGAGGCCGCGGCCCTGGAACTCGAGGCGGGGAAACTGGCCTCTATCCAACTGATGAACCAAAAGATTTTCTTGGATGTGAGTATTGCGTCTCTCAAAAATCAGCATCTTTCACCCCCTGCCAGGGTCTTTCTCGAGACGCTCAAAAAATTGGCCGGGGGGGATATGCCTGCCCAGGGAATCGGCGCCTTGAGAGCCAAGATGGCGTCACAACAAATCCGGACTTTGCCTGAGGAGCTCAAGAATTGAGTGGTGATAAGTCCTATTGTCTGAGAATTGCGGTAAATGTCCCTGTAGCAGGAACCTTTTCCTACACAGTCCCTGAGGGTCTCGTGTCCAGGGCCAATGTGGGCTGCAGAGTCCTGGTGCCTTTCAAAAACAGGAAGGTGGCGGGTTATATTTTGGAAAGGATAGGGGGAGGGAAAGGCAAAGAGCTAAAAAAAATATGGGATGTAATAGACCCTGAACCGCTTTTCCCCAAACCCCTGGTCCCGTTTTTTGAATGGATGGCGGATTATTATATCCATCCCATAGGCCAGGTGATCCAATCGGTCCTGCCGGGAGGCCTGAGCATAAAATCTTATAAAACTGCCCATTTGACCAAAGAAGGTCTCCGGGTCCTCGGAGGACCCCAACCCAATTCAAAGGAGAAAAAAATCCTCTCGTGGGTAAGAGATCACCCTTCGAAAGGATTGCCCCTCCCGCTTCAAAAAATCTACGGACTTCAAAAAAGAGGCTGGCTGGTCGTGGAAGAACGGTTAAAGAGGAGACATGGCGGGCCGCTTATAAAAAAGTTTGTACGACCAAAAAATGGCATTGATCTTGGCATTGTGCTTTCAAAACGGGGCGGCGTATTAAGGGCGAGGAATGAACTTCAGTTTCTTGAGACTGTCTTTAGATCCGGGGACATCCTCTCAAGCAAACTGGCGGGTATGTTTACCAATGGATCATATCTGGTAGACAAATGGATAAGGAAAGGGGTCCTGGAAGCCTACAGGGGCACTGTTTACAGAAATCCAGCCGGTGAGATTATTTCCCCCTCACCCGTCCCCCCAAAACTCTACAAACAGCAGGAGTTTGTATCGAATCGTATAGCGGCTTTTATTGATAAAGGCGGTTTTTCTTCCTGCCTGCTATACGGAGTAACTGGGAGCGGCAAGACCGAAGTATACTATCAGGCGGTGAAACAAACCATAAGATTAGGCCGGCAGGCCATCTTAATGGCACCGGAGATATCCCTTGCCATCTATCTGGAAGGGATCTTCAGGTCGAGGCTTGGGGATCGGATTGCTGTCTATCATAGTGGTCTTAGCCATGGCGAGAGATATGACCAATGGATGCGAATGGTGAGGGGGGAAGTGGACCTTGTCATCGGAGCGCGTTCAGCCCTGTTTTCGCCGTTATCCGATCTGGGTCTCATTGTTGTGGATGAAGAACATGATTCTGCCTACAAACAGGACAGGAGCCCCCGTTATAATGCGCGGGATGCTGCCGTGATGCGGGCAAGGATGGGAAATGCCCTGGTCATCCTTGGGTCTGGGACGCCCTCTGTCCAATCCTATCAAAATGGGATCAGTGGAAAATATCATCTACTTTCCATGCCCGAGCGGATCGAAAAACGCCCCCTGCCCGAGGTGGAGATCGTGGACATGAAGGTCACGGAGGGTGAGCGGCGCAAAAGCGAGATGATAAGCCCCAGGCTCAAAGAGGCTCTTGAACAAAATCTTACAAACGGAAACCAATGTATGCTCTTCTTGAATCGTCGGGGGTTTTATCGGGTATACCTCTGCCGGTCATGCGGGAAGCCGATTCGTTGCCCAAATTGTGATGTGGCCCTTATCTATCACCGTGAGGAAAATCGTCTGCGTTGTCACTATTGCGGCTATTGCTCAGAGACCTGTACCAAATGCGGTTCGTGCGGAAATGAGGGACTGAGGGCCTATGGGTTTGGGACGGAAAAGCTGGAACACGAACTGAGGGAGCTATTCCCGGAGGCAAGAATTGCGCGGATGGACGCGGACAGCACCCGCAGAAAAGGCGAGGCTATCCGAATCCTAAAAAAGTTCGGCGAACAAGCTTTGGATATCCTTGTGGGGACCCAGATGATCACCAAAGGTTATGATTTTCCAAACGTAACCCTTGTGGGGGTGATTGCCGCTGATTTTTCGTTGGGGTTTCCGGATTTTAGGGCAGGTGAACGGACCTTTCAGCTCTTGTCACAGGTCTCCGGCAGGGCAGGCCGGGGCGAACAAAAGGGAAATGTCATCATCCAGACCTTTGATCCCGGTCATTACGCAATAAGGGCAGCCACGGCGCATGACTATCAATCGTTTTTTCAGGAAGAAAGGCAATTAAGAGACCAGTTGGGCTACCCTCCATTTTCCCATTTGGCTTATCTGACGCTCAAGGGAAATAGTAGGGAGGAGACGGAAAAGGCCGCCAGACATCTAATTCAGGCAATCCGGGGTACTCTGAAAAAATGGCCCAGGAGAGGAAAAGAGATCCAGGTCCTGGGGCCGGCAGAGGCGTCAATTGCCCGGTTGAAGGGAAAATATCGGTGGCAGATCCTGATCAAGAGTAAGAGCGCTTCACTCATGGGCCATCTCCTAAAACGGGTGGAACAGGGTATGGGGAAGGTTATTCAATCGGCTGGCGTGGCCCTCATCCTGGATATAGACCCTTATCACATGACCTGATGCAGTCTGCCAAAATCCCTTGCCATAGAACGGGTTTATGGGTTAAGAATAAGGGCCTGTGCGAGAATGTAAGGTTATTTTTGTGCAGGCCTTAAGGTGGGCTTTTAAAATGATTCTCGATTTCCACACGCATATATTCCCCTCTGTCTTTAGGGAAAATAGGGAGACATTCTTCTCAAGCGAACCCGCTTTTGAAACCCTTTACAACGGTCCCGAGGCGAGGCTTTCAGGGGTTTCTGAATTGCTGGATCATATGGATAAAGAGGGAGTCGAAAGATCGGTTGTTTTTGGGTTCCCCTGGGAAGAACCGGAGCACTACCGTCGCCATAATGACTATATTATCGAGGTCGTCCAGAAGCACCCTCAGCGTTTGACAGGGTTTTGCAGTTTTTCCCCCCTCTCGCCCGGGGCAATAAAGGAGACGGAAAGATGTCTGGATTCCGGGCTTTCGGGCGTGGGAGAACTGGCTGTCTATGGGACGGGGTTTTCGTCCGAAGTGAGTGACGCTCTGAAAGAAATCGCTGGTCTTTGCGTCCGGTTTGATGTCCCCCTGTTGCTCCATACAAATGAACCTGTGGGGCACCCATATCCTGGAAAAACACCCATGACCCTGAACCAGGTGTATTCTTTTCTCAAGGCCAATCCCATCAATCGCATTGTTCTCGCCCATTGGGGTGGGGGCATACTCTTTTACGGCCTCTTAAAAAGAGAGATAAGGGAGGTTTTTCAAAATGTCTGGTTTGATACCGCAGCTTCCCCCTTCCTTTATAGACCGGAAGTCTATAGAATAGCCGGAGAGATAGTCGGTTTTGAAAAAATCCTGTTTGGAAGCGATTATCCCCTGATAAGACCTCAGCGGTATTTTAAAGAAATTGAATCAACGGGCCTGCCCACTGAGGTGACCAGAGGGATAAAAGGTCTGAATGCGGCGCGGCTCTTGAGGCTATAGCACAGGACTTGGGTTTATGTTGTCCTCAACTAGTTCCCTGTTCTGAAAGTTCTTTCTGCAAAATTGGCTATTTAAGTTGCGTGTGTAATAGTAATCGAATAACGATCAAGGAGTGACGAATGACGAAGGAAAACAAAGAAGTTAACCATGAGGATCGTCTCATTGATTTTGCCATCAGATTTATTTATGTGGCAGGATCACTCTAACAGTCTTCAGCCTTCAGCCTACCCACCTGAGTAGTTACTAATGACAATATGATATAAATTGTGAGAGATAAATTCTCAGAGTGATTTTGTAAGAATCTAACAGTATTCCATCTTCAGTTTTTTAACAGGCCACCAAAAAACCATGTATAGCGCATATTTCGGTCTAACTGAAAATCCTTTCGCCCTGACACCAGACCCCCGGTTTCTTTTTCTGAGCCAGCGTCACAAGGAGGCATTGGCTCATCTCTTTTATGGGGTGGGCGAAAAGGGTGGTTTTCTACTTCTTACCGGTGAAGTGGGGACAGGAAAGACGACCCTGTGCCGCAGTCTCCTGGAACAGGTGCCTGAGGGGGTAGAAGTGGCGTTTGTCCTGAACCCCAAACAGACCGCATTGGAACTGGTGGGTTCTGTGTGCGACGAGTTAAATGTTTCCTATCCGCAGGGCACAGAAAGCCTCAAAGTCCTGGTGGACCGCCTAAACCTGCATCTGCTGGATGCCCATTCAAAGGGTGGGCGGTCCGTGTTGATCATTTACGAGGCCCAGAACTTGAGCGTTGACGTGTTGGAACAGGTACGTCTATTGACCAACCTT
>JAUVRS010000181.1 GCA_030597505.1 Desulfobacteraceae bacterium | reverse complement strand
GTGACACAACAGCCCCGATTGAGACACAGCCGTAAAGGGCAATACTATATTCAGGCCAGTCAGGGAAAAGAACCCCCACGCGATCGCCTCTTTTTAATCCGAGCTTCAAAAGGGATGTGGCCATCCCATCGACGGCCTCTTTGAGTTGTTTGTAGGTGTATTGGGTTTCACCAAACCGGATGGCGATGTTGTCCGGGAAACGGGCAGCGCTGTTGGCCAGCATCTCTCCAAAGGTCAGCCCCTTTTCCATGTCGGGTCCAAATCGATGACAGTAGCTCATTTTGAGTTGGCTCATGCCGTTACCCCCCAAACATCTTGATAGGTTCTTGTAAGGTCATTGAGCATTGCGTTAGGTTTTTCCTCCTGAACGGAGCTTCTTTGCCATTATTTCCCTGAGTTCCACTTTTCGGATTTTTCCGCTGGGTGTTGTTGGGAACTCATCCATAAACTCGATTCGATCGGGGATCTTAAACCTCGCCACCCTGTCCTTAAAAAAACCCTTCATTTCCTCATAGGTGAAAGCTTTCCCTTTTTTGGAAATGATACAGGCACAGGTCCCTTCCCCGAGACGATCATCGGGGATCCCGATGACTGCGACCTGCTCTATCCGGTCATAGGTATACAGAATGTCTTCGATTTCTGTGGGCGAAATATTTTCGCCCCCCCTGACGATCACATCCTTGATTCTTCCCACGATGATCAGGTTTCCATGTTTATCCATCTTTGCCAGGTCACCGCTGTATATCCAGCCTCGATCATCGATCGCCGCTGCGGTTCGTTTTGGATCTTTGAAGTATCCGATACACACATTCTGTCCCCTTGCGCACGCCTCGCCCTCCTGACCTACGGGGATGATCCGCCGGGTTTTGTCCACCACCTTGTGCTCCATGCCCGGCTGGGGTTTTCCCACGGTCCCGCAAACGATTTCAACCGGATCATCCAGGGAGGTTATGTTGCTGATGGCGGTCTCTGTCATGCCGTAGGCCGAGGTCATATAGCACCCCATCCTTTTGATGATCTGATGGGCCACCTCCACCGGGAGGGGGGCCCCGGCCAGGGCCATGGTCCTGAGTGAGGAAAGGTCAAATCTGTCCATATCAGGATGCTGAAGCATCATGATGGGCATGGTGGGCACGCCTATGGGTACGGTCACGCGGTTTTTCTCGATTTCCCTAAACGCCTCTTCCACGTTCCACGTCTCCAGAAGCACGCCGCATGACCCACTGATCACCGAGGTATAAAAGGCATTGACCAGAGCGGTTGTGTGAGAAAGGGGCACCATGATCAGCCAGACGTCTTCATGAGTAAGCCGGATGCCGCTGATGGTCCCCAGGGCCGATCGGCACCGGGTGTTGTGGGTGTGCATAACCCCTTTTGGTTCCCCGGTTGTGCCGGACGTAAAAACAATCTCCAGAATATCGTCCGGTTCCACGGGATTCTCTTTTGCGTAGACACGGTGATAATAGTCTTTGGGATAAGCCTTTTCCCAATCTTTACTGAACAACGTATCGAGGGCTATCTCGTGGGGATGGATTTTTTCTCCCGAAACAATGATGTGTTTCAGGTCCGGGAGATCGTCCTTTATTTCCACCATCAGGTTGGAAAAAGAAAACCCCCAGAACTCGTCCACCATAATGATGGCCGCGGCCCCTGTCTTTTTCAATATATACCGAATTTCCCGTTCGCGCAGCCTCTCTGAAATGGGGATGTTGACGGCTCCCAGTTTTGCCAGGGCCAGGGTCGAGTAAATAAAGTCGAGCCGGTTTGGAAAAAGGACGGCCACCTTGTCCCCATGACCGATACCCAGATCTATCAGTGCCAGGACCAGCCGATCAACGATCTGTCCAAGCGTTTTCCAGGTTACGGTTTTGTCGCGGAACACAAAGGCCCTCCTGTCGGGAAAGCGTTCCACGGTCCTGTCCAGATACTCTCCCAGGGTAACCCCTGGCGGAATTTCCCCCGGGGTGTAGTAATAGCTTTGCGTCAGTTTTGCTTTTTCCATACGTTTTCTCGCAAGGGTTGTACAGGAAGATGCCGGAGATCCGTACAAAGGGACTCCTTTATCAGGAGTTCTCATCATACTTGTAAAAACCCTGACCGCTCTTTTTTCCTAGTTTTCCGCCGTCCACCATCCTTTTCAGAATCGGAGGCGGAGCGAACAATGGGTCCTTGAGGCGGTCATAGAGCTGGGACGTCAGGTGCAGATGGTCATTAAGACCCGATTGATCGATCAGACTGAGGGGTCCCTTTGGGTATCCAAGCCCCATCTTGAGGGCGGTGTCCAGTCCTTTTTTGTCTCCAAGCCCGTGGTCATAGTAATTGAGGGCCTGGTTCATATAGGGGACAAAAAAATAATTGACGATAAACCCGGGAGAATCCTTTGCCACCACCGTTTCTTTGCCGATTTTCGAACAGAAATCCACAACCAGATCGATGGTCTCCTGTGAAGAATTAAGCGCCCTGACAACCTCCACAAGTTTTCGCTCCAACAGGGGTTTTAGAAAATGCATCCCAAGAGCCCTCTCCGGATTGGTCGCGTTATTGCTGATCTCTGTCACGGAGTGACACGATGTGGTCGTGGCAAGCACCGTGTCTGTCCTTACCACGTCTGAGAGGTCGGAGAAGACCTTGTTTTTAAGGTCCAGATCATCGGAAAGAGACTCAATGACCAGATCCACGTCCTTTAACAGGGTCACGTCCGCGCCAGAAGTTAATTGTGAAAGTATTTGTTCTTTTTTTTCTTTTTCGAGTGTGCCGGATTCAATGGCCCGGTCTACGAATTGGTTAAACGCGTTTTTTCCCCTGTCGAGGGCCTGTTTGTCTGCATCCCAGACGGCCACAGGATAGCCTGCCCCGGCTACTATATAAGCGATTTCGACCCCCGGTCCTTCAAAACCCGCAATACCGACCTTTTCGATCTTCATGATTTTATCCTCCATCAGGCGCCGAACATCCCGGCTCCTTTATATTCATAGAATCCTTTTCCGGTCTTACGACCCAGATGCCCCGCATCAACCATACGTCTGACCAGAGGAGGGGGCCAGAACCGCTGGTCCTGAACTTGCTCAAAAAGGGCCAGCGATACCTGCAATTGTGTATCCATCCCGATGTAGTCAAGGAGTTCAAAGGGGCCCATGGGGTACCCCAGCCCCAGTTTTATTGCCTTGTCAATGTCCTCCACCGAAGCCAGCCCCTCTTCATAGGCCTTGATGCAGGAATTGTTAAAGGCCACGATAAAATGGTTTAGGATAAATCCCGGGGTCTCCACGGTTGTGACAAAGACCTGGTTCAGTTTTTTACCAAATTCCATGGTCCTGTCATAGGTCTCATCGCTGGTCTGAATCCCTCGGGTCACCTCAACCAGTTTCATGACTTGGGCCGGCAGACAAAAGTGCACGCCGATGGTCCGATCCGGTCTTCCGGAGTCCGCCGCGATGGAGGTAACAGAAAGGGTTGACGTGTTTGAGGCAAAGATGGTTTCAGGCGGGCACACCTCGTTGGCTTGGCAAAAGACCTGCTTTTTGGTCTCCAGATCCTCAAAGACCGCCTCGATGACAAACTCGCAGTCGGTCAGGTCCTCATATTTTAAGGTCCCGATCAGATTTTTTTTCATGACCAGATCTTTTTGTTCAGGGGTCATTTTCCCCTTTTTTACGCTTTTGACAAAAAACCGGTCAATTAGGTCAAGACCTTTATCCAGAGTCTCTTTGTCCCTTTCAACAAGGATTGTCTTAAACCCTGCCCGGGCAGACACGATGGCTATGCCGGAGCCCATGGTTCCGGCCCCCAAAACCCCAACGCTTTTTTCTTGATCCGACATGATTATTTTTCTCCCAGTGGTTTTATTAAATATGAAAACCCCAGTCCTTTTGGCCCGGCGCCTTTATTTTTTCTCAGTGAAATATCTGCCGATGACGATCTTCTGAATCTGACTCGTCCCCTCATAGATCTGGGTGATTTTTGAGTCGCGCATCATCCGTTCCACGGGGTAGTCCCGACAATAGCCATACCCGCCATGAATCTGAATCGCGTCAGAGGTTACCTTTTCAGCCATCTCCGAGGCCATGAGTTTGGCCATGGAGGCCTCGGCCGAAAAATCCTCATGGCCGAGATCCATCAGTTTCGCTACATGGAGAACCGACTGCCATGCCGCCTGAATTCGGGTGGCCATTTCGGCAATCATAAACTGAATTCCCTGGTGTTCGATGATCCGTTTGCCAAACTGAACACGCTCGTTGGCATAGGAAACCGCTGCTTCAAAAGCCGCCTCGGCAACCCCCACAGCCTGGGCTGCGATATTTGGCCGGGAGTCATTGAGGTAGTCCAAGAGAATCTTGAATCCTTCACCGGGGACCCCGATCAGGTGATCCTCGGGCACGAGACAATCCTCCAGGACTATCCCGGCTGTGCTGGATGCCCGGACCCCCATCTTCTCTTCTTTTTTGCCCACGCTGAAACCGGGCATATCCTTGGTGATCACAAAGGGGCTCAGGCCCAGTGTCTTCCCGTTTTCCCGGACGTTTAAAAAAACGCTAAAGAGATCGGCTGTGTCGCCGCTGGTGACAAAGGTTTTTGTCCCGTTTATAACGTACCCGTCCGATGTTTTTATCGCCGTTGACTTCATGGACCGAACATCTGAACCCGCATGACTCTCCGTCATTGAAATAGCGCCCAGGGCGCCTTTCAGAAACATGGGGAGGAATTTTTCTTTTTGTTCAGGTGTCCCGAATTTTACGATGGGATAACAGCAATGGGACGTTGTGGCGAAAATAATGGCTGTGGACGGACAGGCCTTGGAAAGCTCCCTTAGTATCACCAGCCACGCTGTCTTGGACACGGGGCTGCCACCATACGCTTCGGGGATAAAAAGACCGTTGAGGCCGATCTCATTGATTATTTCAATGTTCTCCCAGGGAAACCGTTCATCCCTGTCCACTTCCGCAGCCCGCGGTCCAATTTCTTTCCGGCAGAGATCCTGAACGGTCTCTACAACAAGTTTTTCCTCTTCACTCAGCGTTACGCCCTTCAAAAAAAAATCTTTCAATAAAATCTCACCTCCCTACCAGGCGATCAGCTGACCGCCGTCAATATAATATATGTGTCCGGTTATGTAGTTGGATTCCTGAGAGCACAAAAAGGCCGCAAGATACCCCACCTCTTCGGGTTCCCCTACCCGTCTTGCAGGAATCCGGCGAAGGATGCTCTTGCGAAGGGCTTCATTTTCCATGGCGGCCTTTGAAATGTCCGTCATGATATGCCCGGGGGCCACAGTGTTTATCTGGATATTGTGTCGGGCCCATTCCACCGCAAGACATCTTGTCATGGCCTCGGCCGCCCCTTTTGACACGCAATAGGCCAGCTGTCTGGTGACACCCAACTGCCCCCAGAAAGAACCGATATTGATGATTTTGCCGCCCCCCCTGTCGATCATCTGTCTGGCCACATCCCTTGAAAGGGAAAACATGGGAAAAAAGTTGACCCCCATGGCCTGAAACAGTTCCTCATCGCTGAGTTCCATGGCCGCCTTTTCCATGTGAATCCCGGCATTGTTTATCAAAAAATCGATTCCCCCAAATTCAGAGACGGCTCTTTTGATCATCTGCTTTCTGTCCGAAGGGGATGAAACGTCCGCCCTCACAGGCAAAACCGTACCTCCCCCCTTTTCGATTTCGGAACATGCCTCTATCAGGGTGTCTTCATTTCTGGCACAGCATATCACCTTTACCCCGCTGTCAGCCAGAATCGCTGCGATGGATTTCCCGATGCCTTTGCTGGCCCCGGTAATAAGGGCGATTTTCCCGTCCAAACCCGTCAATTCCATGATTAGAATTT
>JAUVRS010000095.1 GCA_030597505.1 Desulfobacteraceae bacterium | reverse complement strand
TTGTCATACTCAGGATGCCTCCCTTGGCAGCGCTGTAATTGATTTGGCCTACAGTGCCGACAAGTCCGGCCACAGACGTCACATTTATGATCTTCCCGCTCTTTTGCCCTTTCATATGGATAGCGGCTGCTTGTGAACAGAGAAAGGCCCCCTTCAAATGGATGTCAACTACCTGGTCCCACTGCTCTTCTGTCATCTTGACCATCATGGAAGGGCGGGTAAATCCTGCGTTGTTGACCAGAATATCAAGTTTTTCAAACCTTTTAATAGCAGTTGAAACCAGATGTTCCACATCAGATTTCTGTGCCACATCCGCCTTTACTGAAATGGCCTCACTCCCCATGTTCTCTATCTCCCTCACCACGTCAGCAGCCGCTTTCTCGTTGGCGGTGTAGTTTATGACCACTTTTGCACCCGTTTTTGCATAGGCCAGTGCAACGGCCCTGCCAACGCCACGGCTGCTTCCGGTTACAAGGGCGATTTTATCTTTTAATCTCATTAGGTTAAATCCTTCCGTTAGGTACATTAAAAAGCAATTTTACTTCAAGGACACAAAAAATGTGTGATTACATTATAGTTACAATATAGTTACTTTCTAAGGCTAGAAAAAGTTCATTTCCATGTCAAGAAAAATCGGAAAGGCAGGCAACCTTTTGTGTGTGCTATAAAAAAGGGGAGGATTATGGGAATCAGATCAGGGTTAAAAAAGCATTTTTGAAATTGATTAAAAATTTTTTGTTGATAAGATGGGTGTGCGGTTCCATGTTTGATGAGCATAAACTATTGTGGTGGTTAAAGATGAAAAGGGTTCTGATCCTGGTTTTGTTTATATTTTTGTATGTGAATGCCTGTGCAAGGGAAACGCAGTATGCCACGCCCGTTCATGGGTCCTCCAGAAAACTTGTTGTCATCCCACGGGACTATAAGGAGCCTACTCTCAGACCATATATGGTTGATGGGGTGCGGTATTTCCCGTTACCCGGATCTGGAGGTTTTGTCCAGTTCGGCAGGGCCTCCTGGTATGGGAAGGAATTTCATGGACGACCCACCTCAAGCGGTAAACTGTATGACATGTATAAAAAGAGCGCTGCCCACAAGACCCTGCCACTGGGTACCTATGTGAGGGTGCTGAACCTTGACAACAAGAAAGAGATTGTCGTTGAGATAAGGGATCGAGGTCCTTTTGTGAAGGGAAGGATCATCGACTTGTCCTATGCGGCTGCAAAAGAGATAGGTCTGATCGGACCCGGTGTCTCAAGAGTAAAAGTAGTAGCACTCGGAAAAGAGGTGGGGGAACTCAAATCGCCGCTCGGGAGCGAACCCGTGGTGGAATTCAAAGATCTCAACCGGGGTGAATTTACGGTTCAGGTGGGGGCATTTAGCAATAAAGAAAATGCCCTTATTATTGGCGAACGTCTAAAGGTGATTTTTTCCTACGTGGAGGTCGCGGTTTATAAGGACGTGGTCAAGGGGACTACATACAGGGTAAGGGTCTCAAGATCAAAAAGTCTTGACACGGCCAGACAAATCCAGAAGAGGTTGGAAGGTATGGGTTTTGAAGGGGCCTTTGTGGTTAGTTTTTAGACCCCTGATTAATCTTATCTCTGAGAACCCCGGAGGTCTTAAAGACAACAACCCTTCTTGCTCTCAATTGGAGATCTTTGGTGGTCTGGGGATTCCTTCCTCTTCTTTCTGCCTTCTTCTTTATCACAAACTTACCAAAGCCGCTAATCAAGAGACCTTCTTCGTTTTCCAGGGTCCGTTTCATAATTTCTAGGAGTTTTTCCCCAACAACCCGAGACTGGCTCTTGCTGAGTCCAACCTGGTGGTAGATGCTGTCAATAATCCGTTCTTTGGTCAGAGCCACCTCGATACTCCTCCTCTTCTTAGTCTTTTCGCCAAAGCAACGCATGGGTCAAGATATTAGTGTGATAAATATTGCTTATGAGGAAAAGAGTGTCAAGTGTTTTTTAATTGCGGAATTTTTCTTTCAATTTTTGGCTTACAATGTCAGGAACAAGACCGGTAATGTCACCTCCAAAACTTGCTGCCTCTTTGATTATAGTTGAACTGGTATAAAACCATTTGTAGTCGGTCATCAAGAAAAGGGATTGAATGTGTCTGTTCAGTTTTCGGTTCATGAGGGCCATCTGAAACTCATATTCAAAATCAGAAAGGGCTCTCAGCCCCCTCAGAATTACATTCGAATTCTTGCTGACTGCATAATCCACCAGCAATCCATCAAAGGTGTCAACCTCGATATTAGGTTTGTCTTTTACTGCGGCCTTTATCATAAAGATCCTTTCCTCTATTGAAAAAAGTGGGGTCTTATGTGGATTGTTCAGTATCGCGATAATAAGTTTGTCAAATATCTCCAGACCCCGTGTTACAATACTCAGATGTCCGTTGGTTATCGGATCAAAAAAACCCGGATATATAGCTGTTTTCTGACTCATTGTTTTGCCCCGTATTTGTATATGGTTATCATTGTATCCCCGTAATATCGGAGGGTCTCCATTTCGAGATCAGTAAAAGAGGAAGGCAGATCTTCCTTCTTGTCTGACTCGACTACTACCCGCGCTCCGGCGGAGAGTTTTTCTTCGGAGGAGATTTCTGACAGTAAAGGGGGTATTAGATCTTTTCTGTAAGGCGGATCAAGGAAGATAAGATCAAATTTTCCACTGAGGGAGGGGTGTTCCCAAGGGAAGCCTTTTGTGAGATCCTTCCTCAGAATGACCCCTGAACGCAGGAAACCGCACACGTCGATGTTTTTTTTTGTCAAATTAACCGACTGTCGAAGTTTATCAACAAAAACAGCTCGGGATGCCCCTCTACTCAACGCTTCTAACCCGAGACTCCCGGTGCCTGAAAAAAGGTCAAGCACGTTAAACCCGGTCAGATCCTGGCCAAGAATATTGAAGATAGCTTCTCGAACCCGATCAGAAGTGGGGCGGATTAGAAGCCCCTTTGGGCCTGATAGAACCCGACCCCTCACCAGGCCGCCGGTAATTCTCATCCTATTCCTCTTCAACCCTCGGCGTCTCTTTTATGAGAGTGACTTCCATGGCTCGTTTTTTTCGAAAACGATACAGGGAAATGACCGGGCCCGACAGGATGTACCCGGCGAGGATTAAGAAAAGCATGATCTTGGGTTTATAGGCCACAACGATGAGAATCAAGATGATGGCCACCAAGACATTAAAGGGCTTTTGCTTTTTGAGGTCAAATTCTTTAAAACTGATATAGTGGATGGAACTCACCATCAAAAATGACAAAACATAGACCAGCACAATGATTACAATGTGCTTTAATCCGGAAAACCCCCCAAGCGCCTTTGTGAAGAGGACCAGGGAAGCGATAAAGCTCGCCGCTGCAGGAATGGGCAGACCCTTAAAGAAGTTGGCTTCAACACTGTCTTTTTGTACGTTGAATCGCGCAAGTCTCAAAGCGCCGCATATTACAAACACAAAACACGCCAGCCAGCCTAACCGTCCAAATGGCTCTAAGGCCCATTGAAAGGCCAATATACCCGGCGCAACCCCAAAGGCCACTAAATCCGATAGTGAATCGTATTCCGTTCCGAACAGGCTGGTGGAATGGGTGAGCCGGGCCACCTTTCCATCAAGGCCGTCAAAAACACACGATATGAGAATGGCAATTGCTGCGGTTTCATATCTCCCTTGTATAGCGGCAATTATGGCAAAAAATCCGCCAAAGAGGCTGGCAGATGTAAACAGATTGGGGAGAATATAGATACCCCGCTTAACTGTTTCCCTGGATCTTTTTTTTTGCTGTCGTTTCATGACAGATATCCGATAACCGTTTGTCCCGCTCTGACTTTTTGGTTTATTTGGGCTGTGATTTGGGTGTCGTCCGGAAGGTAGATGTCAATCCTCGACCCGAACCGTATAAGCCCAAACCTTTGGCCTGCAGTCACCCGTTCACCCGCCTTGACCCAGCAAACAATGCGTCTTGCAATAAGGCCTGCAATCTGAATAAAAACGACCTTATGTGCGTCACGGGTCTCAAGGGTGATTCGATTGTTTTCGTTGAGCTCCGAGGCCTTGTCCAGGTTGGCGGAAAAAAATTTTCCCGGGTTGTAGGTGATGTCTTTTATAACGCTTTCAACAGGGATGCGGTTTACATGGACATTAAAGACTGTCATAAAAATACTCACCTTGAATGCCGGTTGGCCCAAAGGGTTTTTTTTGTCCTCAAGGTGATGGATTTTTAGTATTCTGCCATCAGCAGGGGCAACTACTGTCTTTTCACTCACATGATTGTTGCGCTCAGGGTCTCTGAAAAAGAAGGCAATAAAAAGTGTTGTGATAGCTGATAGTGTAGTCAGAAAAAGGATGCCGACAAAATAAAACAAAAGGGTTAAGACACAACCAATAATGAGAAAAGGAAACCCTTCCTTGGCTATTGGCCATTTGTTTTTAATTCGAGATTCATCCATAAAAGGCAGATCAAAGACGCTTGATCATATTTTCACCGGACATGAAAAAGCCCCTCTTATTTTTAGAAAACCTATATAACTATTGACTCTTTTTGTCAATGGATTTCGCGGGTTGGGACTTGAGAACAGCTCCGATTAACCCTGGACCGTCAACACCCACTCACATAAATGGCGCGCTCCGATCAAGAGGCAAAAAACAAAAAGTCATGTTTGAATGGGTTTCTGGTTTAGGCACCGGTCAGGGGCGAATCGGGCTGGGCCGGATATCGGGAGGGCGAAGGTAAATTGGAGAGAGGGTCTCCGGGTCGTCAAACGCCTGGTCGTAAAACCGCTTGAGGCCCAAAACGCCAACAGAAGATGCTTTCAGGTTCCAGCAAAGCGCGGGTGCCAATCTTGCCTGGTCCCCAAACATCTTTTTTATAAGGGGGCCCTGGGTGGAAAAACTGTTCCCCACAAAGAGGGAGGGAAGCTCGAACAGGGCTGGCTGGGCTTCTGTTTTCAAGACAAAATCCGCATGGGTTCTTCTGAGATCACATCCGTCACCCCCGCCAAACTGTGCTGCGAAAAACTCCTCTTTTCTAGAGTCAAGGAGTGCGGTTATGGGTAAATCCGAACAGGAAAGTTGACTGGCCAGCGCCTCGAGGCTTGAGATACCAACAATAGGAATCTCAAGCGCATGACACAATCCTTTGGCCACTGAAAGTCCCACCCTTAGCCCCGTGAAGCTGCCGGGGCCTATGGCAATTGCGAGGCATTTCAGACTGTGAATATCGGACTTGGACGAGCTGTACAAGAAATTGAGGGCCGGCATAAGGTTGCCAAAATGGGCCTCCCCCCTGGACATAAAGAATTCGACCCGGACTGATCCTTCCTCGTCCAACAGGGCCACCCCAAACTGGAGCGTGGATGTGTTGATAGCCAAAATCATCAATCAAAGCCTATTCAAAGAGCCTTGTTACGTCATTGTAAACGACGACAGCCATCAAAATGACAAGGAGAAAAATACCTGCCTTTTGTGCCAGTTCCCGGTTTTTGATGCTAAGCGGTTTTCCAGCAATAAGCTCCAAAAGGAGGAATATGATAAAGCCCCCGTCCAGAATGGGAATGGGAAGGAGGTTTAAGATGCCCAGATTGATACTTATCACCGCCATAAAGGGAAACAAATAGACCCAATTTTCCTGAGCCAGCTGTCCTGTCATCTGGCCGATCAAGATGGGGCCGCCGAGGGTCTTTATTGAGATCACCCGCTGAAAAAGCTTTACAATGGTCAGACAGGTGAGTTTTGTGATTTCCCACGTCTTTCCGAAACCCTCCCTGACCGATTCCAAAGGCCCCAGGAAAACCTGTTTGGATTTGCCCGCCGCTATAATGCCGATAAGGGCTGATTTGATTTCTTCACCAAAGATATTTTTGGTCACCGATATCTCCGGGATCACTGTTACGGTCAGTGACTCATCCCTCCTCTTTACGGTGAATTGAAGGGGCTTCCCGGCGCTATCCTGGACCACGTCCTTGATTTTGGCCCATGTCTCCAACGGCGTCCCCTCTATTGCGACAATCACATCTCCTTTCAAAAGCCCTGCCTTGTCCGCCGGAGAACCTTCTCTGACCTGACCGATCTCGGGGATCATTACCTGGGTGCCGGCGATCAGAAAAAACCCACAGAAAATCAGCAAGGCCAAAAAGAGGTTGAAAAGAGGGCCTGCCGCTACAATAGCAATACGCTTGAGGGGATGTTTGTTGCTGAAAGACTTCATCTCCTCCTGCGGGGTGAGGGGTTCACCCCCCTCTTCACCGTTTTCTCCGAGCATCTTGACATAGCCTCCCAGAGGAAAAAGGGAGATAAGATACTCGGTTTCCCCAATTTTTTTTCCAATCAGTTTGGGACCAAAGCCCAGTGAGAATTTGAGGACCTTTACGCCAAAATGTTTGGCCACCAGAAAATGCCCCAACTCATGAAAAAAGATCAAAATCCCGAGCACCACAACAAAGGGTACTATATAATAGAGAAAAATATGCATAAGTCGTTCCGAACCTCTTTAAATATTTTAGTTTTTCAACAAGCCCAGGGCCGTTTTCCGAGCCCACCTGTCTGCCTCCATAACCATTTCAATGGTTTCAACAGGGTGTGGTTGGTGTGCCTCCATACTTTTTTCGATTAGCTCAGGGATATCCAAGAACGCAATTTTCCCATCTAAAAAGGACTCAACTGCGATCTCATTTGCCGCGTTTAGGACGGCTGGCATGCTGGACCCGATTTCTGCTGCCCTAAAGGCGAGTTCAAGACAGGGGAATTTTTTTAAGTCCGGCTTTTCAAAGTTTAACACCCCGATCTCCTCAAGCTTAAGGGTGGAGAAGTCGTTTTTTAAATGATGAGGGAAGGAGAGGGCATAGGATATGGGGATCATCATGTCAGGGATACCCAGTTGTGCGATGATAGACCCGTCCTTATATTCAACCATTGAATGAACCACACTCTGGGGATGTATGAGGATGCCGATCTGAGCCATTTCCAGATCAAAGAGCCATTTGGCCTCGATGGTTTCGAGGCCTTTGTTCATCATGGTGGCCGAATCGATGCTTATCTTTGGCCCCATATGCCAGTTTGGGTGGTTTAGGGCCTGGGCAGGGGTTATGGTCGTCATTTGTTCCATGGAAACGTCCCTGAAAGGCCCCCCGGATGCGGTCAGGATCACGCGTCTGAGATCCTCCTTTTTGTGGCCCTGCAAAGATTGAAGTACGGCGCTGTGTTCACTGTCAATGGGAACCAGAGACACCCCGTTTTTTTTTACGGCTGTCATTATCAGATGACCGGCCATCACCATGGTTTCTTTGTTGGCCAGCGCAATATCTTTGCCGGCCTTGATCGCTTCATATGTGGGCAATAGACCGGCTGCGCCGGTCATGGCTGATATGACTGTGTCAATTTGATCAAGGGTGGCAAGGCGTACAAACCCTTCGTTCCCATAAAATACCTCGGGTCCTTTATTGTCGCCAAGCCGACTCTTTAGTTCTGAACAAAGGTCTTCGTCCAAAACCGAGACGGCCACAGGCCGAAAACCCTCTATCTGTTTCAAAAGAAGATCAATGTTTCTGCCCGCCGCTAAGGCTGTGACCTCATATTTTTCAGGATTGTTCTGGATAACTTTAAGGGCATTAACTCCTATAGAGCCGGTAGAGCCTAATATCGCTATTTTTTTCATAGACGGTTACCCTCTTCACACTGCCCAGAGAAAAATATATAGATAAAGGACAGGTATTGCAAAGATAAGACCATCGATCCTGTCAAGGATCCCTCCGTGTCCGGGGAGAATATGCCCGGAATCTTTTACCCCGTGGGCCCTCTTCAGCGCGGACTCTGCCAGAGCCCCAATCTGACCTGCTGCGGAGAGCAGAAGCACAAGGACTGCCACCTTTACATCCAGAGGATGGAGTTGGAACAACCAGAGGAATAGCGAGGCACCAATAAGGCTGCCGACCAGGCCCCCGACGGCCCCTTCCCAGGTCTTCCCGGGGCTGACTGCCTCATAAAGTTTGTGTTTTCCAAATAGTTTTCCAATATAGAAGGCGCCGGTGTCGCTTGCAAAAATAACGGTCAGGAGAAAAAATATCCAGCCGTCTCCCCCGGGACGGAAGTCAATAAGTGCGATCAGGACAAGTGGCAACGCAACATAAATTGGGCCAAAAACTGCTTTTCCGAGATCTCCCGTTGAACTCTTTTGATGTGACGGGTAGGTAAACATGAAATAGGTCATGGGAAGAAACGCCCAAAGTACGATGAGGACGGGTGCCAGCAGGATATGCCGCATATAAATAGCAAAAAACAACAAAACCACCAAAAAAGAATTAGACCAACGGATAAAACCAGGGATTCGGGCAGCGGCTATGCCGTAGTACTCCCTGAGACCGACCAAAGAGACAACACAGAGCAACAGATGGAACAGCCATCTCGGTCCGGGGCCTATGACAAGGACGAGTGCAGGTATGGCGATCAGGGCCGTGAGCCATCGTTTCAGATGTGCGTTCATCACTTCTTTATAAAACTTTCCATTGTTTATCC
>JAUVRS010000145.1 GCA_030597505.1 Desulfobacteraceae bacterium | reverse complement strand
CCCAATACTCCAGCGTTGATGAACCCGTTCAGTATTACCCAGAACGCTGGCATTGTGAAGAGTTCTTCAATGCCAACCAAGCTCTCGGCTGGCATCGGGCAGGAACACTCAACCTAAATATTCGATACGGGCACATGACCATGGCCCTCATTGCTCAGGCCAGCATTCATATGCTCCGCAAACGCCTGGGAAAGCCCATTAACAAGTGGGATGCTAAACACTTGGCCCGAGATTTCTTTCACGGTCTCGAAGGCGATGTGCGCGTGTATAAAGACACAATTATCGTTACATACTACAATGCACCCAATGTCGAATTGCTACGAAAGTCCTACACGGATCTGCCCGAAAAGTTGGAAAGTGAAGGGGTTGATCCGAGAGTCCCATGGCTCTATAATTACAAACTTGATTTCCGTTTCAATTAATAGTTGACCTCCCAAACACAAAGTGCCAAAGTCCAATAAACTAGGCCCAAAAAATCGCTGCCCCGGGCGGGACTGGCTCAATCTATAGCGTTTTGAACTCAAATTTTATGCAACGTTAGGGTAGAGAGTTTTACCAGACGCCGGTCTCCCCCAGACCCACAAGTTTAAAGACCACCATGACACTTGTGTTCCAATTATCCCTTTCAACACCAAGCTTTAGACCCCAACACTGGCTCTGGTAACCCGCCCATCCGCTCGTGGAGATATTTCGGCCCTGATCCATGTCTCTTTTTAGGGAACCACCTATTGAGAACCCATAGGCCAGATTCAGATCGGCCAGAACGCTCAGGTCCTTCTGACGGTCTTTCCCGTATATATAATCCACCTCATATATATCTCTTCTCCGCCCCGAGCGGGGCACAGAGAAACGACCGGATAGCGTGACATCAGAAAATGCGTGATCGTAATGATCCCATTTTGTATTACCACGCAGATCAAGACCGGAAAAGGGAGTTACTACCAATTCCGCCAAGAGAGGATTGAGGGGTTTCTTTTTATTATCGGGGGTCTCATCCTGCCTTTCCTCGTGGATGTCATAACTTTGTTCCAGTTTGAAAAAAACCCATCGATTGTATGTTACCCGACCTTTTTTATCTTCCAGACGGGCATCCAAAAAATTTTCAAGGGAGAAAGAGACCTGATTTTTTGTCTCACCGGATCCTATTTCCTCATCTATGGGCGTGAACCAGGGGATGTCGTCCTCGTCCCCTTGGCCTCCCTGATAGGTGTATCTGAAAATTGGAGAGATTTTGTGTTTCAGTTTCTTGACGTTTCCCCAGTCAAAATCAAAAATCCTTTGGCTATTGGTCGCCAGCCTGGCCTTTGCCTCATAGAGCCCCCTGTTCTGACGATTCCGGTTGTCTTGAGAATCATTGATCCATTGTGCATTGTAGAGATACCGAAAGGATGGCTCAAATTGCACATAGGGGCCAAACCACAGGGGAAAATTAATTTCCGGGGACAGAGTGAAATCGTGCCCTTTGCTCCCCTCCTTTTGCCAAACATAGTTGTAATCTGAATTGAGGCTATAGAATACGGGGAGCTGTCCGAACTGGTCTGGAAGGAATGTTAAATCGAGTCCTGCCAGGGGTTGAGACATATCGTCCTGTTCGGCAGGGTCTCCTGCCTCTTGATAATAACTGGCCAACCCCTGCAGGCTGTACCCTTCTCCATCACGACTCAGCCTGAGCGCCGATCGTCTGGTGGGGGATCGCATTTCATAAAAGGGGCGTTTTGACTCCTGCTCCAAATTTGTCCTTGCCTGATACCCAAAGAGCTTTTCTTCAAATTCTCTCAAATAATCCTGATCACTGACCAGGTCGGCATCCAGACGTGCAATCAACCCTCCAATCAAGTTTTGGTCGGATCTCCCCCTCAACCAGTACCGGGTCTGATTGGTCCGTGCAAAGGGACTGATTTCCAGTTGATCCGGATCGGTCATGTTTTTTGACGCCCTCCTGTCTGAGAGGATGTCAAACTGCAAAACGCCTTTTGAAGATTCGTCTGCAAGGTATCGGAACTCTGCTCCCTGCATGTATCCTCGATGGGTCATAAAACGTGAATACAGGGTGGCATCTGTCTGATCGGAGATTGCCCAGAAAAAGGGTAATTCGAAATCACCGCCATTGAGGGTGGAGTAGCCCGCCCTAGGGGGGAGAAGACCCGTCTGTCGTTTGGTCTTGGCCGGGAATATCATATACGGCATGTACAGGATGGGGACCCCCCGTATGCGGAAGGAAGAGTGTTTTATTGTTCCGTAGCCCTCCACCGTCACTTTGACCTCAGATCCGGTAAAAGACCAGTCAGGGTCGTCACCGTCACAGGTAGTCACAGATGCGTCTTTAACAACATATGTGTCTTCCGCCACCTTTTTTAGGACGCTACCGCTCAGATAGAAGTTGTTTTTCTTCAAAAAGAGGGAGCCGTTGACGATTTCGCCCGTCTTTGTTTTGAGGTCAAAAAGCCCGCTTTCTCCTGTTACAACGTCTGCACCCGCCTCAAGTCGTACGTGTCCGGATACCTTTGCAATCCCTGTTTTCATGTTATAAACGGCCTTTTGTGCATACAAAAACTGGTTTTCTTTTGAAATTACGACATCCCCTTCGGCCACATATATGCCCTTTTTTTCGTCATAGCTCAGGGTCTTGGCGGTAATTTCCCAAGGGATTTCCTCATTTTCTATCAGGTTTTTTTCTGACAAAATGTCGATGGCAAAAGAATACCCGGGATTGAGAACCAATGTTGTGAAAATGGCCAGAATTATGGACAAAAAGATTGTCGGGTTTCTAGTGGTAATGATCTTATCCCTCCTGGCTACATCTATAGGATTTATGATTATCGATTGTTGATTGAAAACCAACGGAAAACAAATGGAGGCACCTTTAGTTCAAATTATCCGGTCTGTAAGTCTCAGGATCAAAATAGGTCAAGGCCTCCCCGACTGTAAAAAGCGAGCCGCACACAACGATTAGATCACGCGGATCAGCAATCTGCCGGGCCCTATCCAGGGCGTCGGTCAGAACGGACACTGATTCCCCTGGTTTTTCCAGAGACGACGCCTGGCTCATCAGTCTTTCGGGCGGAGCGGCCCGGGAATATAATGGCCTTGTATAGATCGTATAATCAGATAGGGGTACAATCGACCGGAGCATTTGGCCGATCTCTTTGTCTTCCATTATGCCAATCACAAGTATCATCTGTCTAAACTTGAAACCGGATCTTATGGCGTCGGCAAGTGCCCTTATGGCTTCCGGATTATGACCGCCATCCAGTAGGATAGTGGGTTCCCGGGCCACTATTTGCATCCTGCCCGGCCACGTGGTGTTGTTCAAGCCTGTCCGGATATCCTGATCTGAAATCGTGAACCCCTTTTCCTCGAGCCGTTCCACCAGGGTAATTGCCAAAGCGGCATTACGGGACTGAAACCTTCCTCTAAGCCCTGGTTGGAGTCTTTTGAGCCTGTGTGATGTGCCATAAAAATGAAGACCGGAGCGTGTGGTACGGTAGCGTGTGTCCCTTCCCAGACGCCACAGAGAAGCCCCCTTTTTTGCGCACACGTTTTCCAATAGCCTGATAACAGGGGGCTGGGTGACTCCGGTTACAACATCAATTCTTTTCTTGATGATCCCTGCTTTTTCTCCGGCAATGTCCAACAGACGTGATCCAAGATAATCCTGATGCTCCATGGATATGGTTGTTATGGCGGAAACAAGGGGGGTGATTAGATTGGTGGCATCCAGACGCCCCCCCATGCCCACTTCCATGATGGCAATGTCAGTATTTTCCCTTGCGAAATAAATCAGGGCCATGGCAGTTACTGCCTCAAAAAAGGTAGGAGGGTCCTCCGGGTTGAAAACACATTTTAATTCCTCAATGAGGGCAACGGCCTGTTTATCATTCATTTCACAATCATTAATTTTAAAACGTTCGGTAAATCGGACCAAATGAGGAGAAGAATAAAGGCCAACCCTGCCAACACCCGCTTCTCTCAGGATGGCGGCAACAAAGGCTGCCACCGAACCCTTGCCGTTTGTCCCTGCGATGTGGATATATTTTTGACCCTTGTGAGGGTCGCCAAATGCCTTCAGCAGATTGGACGTCTTGGAGAGACCAAATTTGATCCCATGTTTTTGGAGGCCATAGAGATATGTGAGTGCCGTTTGATAGGCTGTTTGTTCTCTTTTCATAATCATTTCATTGATGCATGGGACTATCGGATTGATCTGCCCCATAACAAGGGGCACAAAGGGATTTGACGCTGGGGTATATTGGTCAAAGTGAGAAAGTTTTGTCAATTCAAAAGATGCGAGGGATATTCTAAACCCGCGGGCTGAGAGCCTCACAAGAGAGGAGCGAAGCTATCGGACAAAAAGGTTGAGGTTTTTAAAAAAGATTTCTAATATCAATCAATCGTCCGCGGGTTCAACGGTTCAGGGTTCAACAGTTCAGAGTTTACAAGGAATCTGAACACGTGGGTGTAAGTGGCATGTTTAAAAAGGGGGCATTCAGATGAGGAGATCTCTGGGAGTTTTGAGGGGAGTTGTTTTCTTGGGTATAGCCATATCGTTTCCACTATCAGCAGATGCTGGATGGGAATCGATCACGTCGCCCACGATAAATACGCTTCACAGCGTCTGGGGCAGTTCCGCGAGTGATGTCTTTGCAGTAGGGAAGTCAAGCACGATCCTCAAATATGACGGAAGTACCTGGAGCGGAATAACAGTGTCAGCCGGTGCGGACTTAAATGGCGTCTGGGGCAGTTCCGCAAATGATGTCTTTGTCGTAGGGGATTCAGGGACGATTTTTCACTATGACGGCACCGAATGGAGTAAGATGCACAATTTGAACACCGAAGATCTCTGGAGCGTGTGGGGCAGTTCCGCGAGTGATGTCTTTGCGGTGGGAAAAGCCGGCGTGATTCTTCATTATGATGGGGGTACGTGGAGTGAAATGAACAGCAACACTGACCGTAATCTCTGGGGCGTATGGGGTAGTTCCGGAACAGACGTCTTTGTTGTGGGGGATCATGGAACAATTGTGGGGGATCAGGGACCAATTCTGCACTATGACGGAGCGTGGTTCCAAATGAGTAGTGAGGCTGTAAACCGGCTGAGGGCAGTGTGGGGCACATCTGCCAGTGACGTCTTTGCCGCGGGGGACACCGGAACCATTTTTCACTTTAACGGGGGCGCATGGAGTAAAATGACCAGCCCCACTTCCAGTGACCTCTATGGTCTATGGGGCGGCGGCACAAACAGGGTGTATGCGGTGGGATTCGATGGGGTGATTGTCCTATATAACGGGAGCGCATGGAGTGAGATGACCAGTGGCTCCACCAGGGATCTCTGGGGTGTATGGGGCAGTTCCGAGACAGATCTTTTTGCCGTAGGAGAATCCGGGACGATCCTGCGTTTTATTCCTTCCCCCACGGTTTTGACGGGTTCTGGTACTTCTGAGAGGACTGACAGGGCCACTTTAAATGGTACGGTCAACCCCAACGGACACACCACGACATATTATTTTGAATACGGTACGACCACCAGCTATGGCTCAACCACAGCGCAAAAAGATGCAGGGTCGGGAACAGATGATATATCGGTCTCGGCTGATATCACGGGGTTGACAAAAGACACTACCTATCAGTTTCGACTGGTAGCCACAAATGAAAAAGGTACAGCCAACGGCGCAAACGCATCGATTACGACTGCGGAAGAGGATGATAAGAGCTGGTGTTTTATCGGCACTGCGGCGTTTGGTTTTTGAGTGTTGCGCAACGGAACCAACGTCTTTGCTGTTGTCTGTGAGGGTCGAAGGCCATTTTAAAGGCCATCATTATTGGCTTGTCAGCTAAAACCCGACACCCAAACGCTGTTTGTCACGACCCAAGGTACCCACTGGAAGATACGAGAGGAGAAGGTCTATGAAGATCACGATTCAGATCGGTCACCTGGCGCTTGATGCTGAATTAAACGATACGCCGACCGCCCGAAAGGTGGCAGATGCCATGCCTTTGAAGACCTCCTTTAATACATGGGGCGATGAAATATATTTCACCATCCCTGTTGAGGCAGAGCTGGACGGAAGTGCCCAGGAGGAGGTGGAAATAGGAGACTTGGGTTATTGGCCTACCGGGCGGGCATTTTGTATTTTTTTCGGGCCAACCCCCATGAGCACCGAGGGAAAGATCAAACCCGCCAGTGGCGTCAATATTATCGGCAGAGTCACGGGCGATGCCAAAAAATTGAAAGAAGTGATGGGGGAAGATGAGGTGGTGGTGTCGGCGGCTTGACAAACGCAGGGATATATACTATAAATTTCAATAAGTTTGGGAAGTAAGTGGAAAATTCCTCAATAGCTTGGGGGAAACACCGGTCACGCTCCTGGTGCAGGTTTGGGGAGCACCGGAAAGAAACGGTCAAGACCCGGGGTCACCGGGATTATTGAGTATTGATAGGAAGTTAAGAATTGAGGCCACGAGGACACCCGTTTTTTGGGGTCGGTTCCTCTCGTGGTCTTTTTGTTGTAATCGTTCACTGGTTCAAGGTTCAATGTTCAGGGTTAGGAACGAAGACAAAATTGAAGACCCGAAGTCCCTATAAAAAATGCTGGTTTTGCCACATAATTGCCAAAACGCTGCCAATTTTTAGATTGGGAATTACGAATCCGGGTGCTTCTCACATACATACGCCTCCAAAATGGAGTCCGGGGACAAGAACGTAGCCTTGGACCTCTGAACCTTTGAACCCGTGAACCTGATCACCTGAGTAGTTACAAAACATTAATGAATCCGAAAGGAGAAATCT
>JAUVRS010000251.1 GCA_030597505.1 Desulfobacteraceae bacterium | reverse complement strand
TTGGAGAAAGGGCAGCAGGCCATTGGTAAGCTGCCAAGAACTGTAATCGTTCAGACCGGGCAGCGTCTGTGTATCAATGACCTCATCGTGGAAACCTTTACAAAGTGCCACGATGCTGCGGACCCGTTTGGGCTCGTCTTTTCTTTTGATGGGGCAAGAATGGGTCTGGTCACGGATCTGGGGCGCAGTACAAGGCTCGTGGCGGATCGTTTAAAAAAATGCAGTGCCCTCATTGTCGAGTTTAACCATGATCCGGAAATGCTGGACGAGGGACCTTACCCTCTGGAGCTGAAGAGAAGAATCAAAGGGGCTGATGGGCATTTGTCAAACAAGCAGGCCGGAGAACTGGTACGTGAAATCTATCATGACGGCTTGAATTATCTGGCGCTGGCCCACCTCAGCAACACCAACAATAACCCGGAAAAGGCCCGCGGGGAAGCCACTGATGCCATTGGTCACGCCGGGATTAATGGAACAAATATCTTGATATGTGAACAGGATACCCCCTCTCCCCTGATACAACTATAGACTTTGTTTCTACGTAACCGTTTACGGTTATCGGTTCACAGTTTTTTCAATGAACTATGCAACGATTGAAGCACTTTGGATATTGATTTCAACTCTTGAATTAATTCTTTCGCATCTAAATCTTCAAAGGAGGACCCCATAATTCCCCCCTACCTTCTGTTTTTGTCAACTGTGAACCGATAACTCTAAACCGGGAACGGTTACGTTTCCACTTTGCCTATTTTCAATGCCCAAGAACTAATAGCCTTTTGCTACAGCCTAAACAACCTGAATAGTTACGTCTTATGAACCAACATAAAATCAAGAAAAACTCAAAAACAAGATACCTCCCCCTATACCTCCCCCTGTTTTTTGTCTTACTCATGCTTCTGTTATCAACCCCGGAAGCTTCAGGAGAGACAGTGAGCATTGTCTATCAAAATGATCTTCATGGATGGATCTTTCCCTCTTCCACGCGGGTGGGTATGGCCGGGATGGCCCGGGTCCTTGAACCGTTGTTTCAAAAAGAACCCAGCTCCTTTTACGCCGTCTCCGGTGATCTCTTCACCGGACCCTATCTCCCGCAGAAGATGAAGGGTGCTGCGGCGTTATCCATTTGGAACCGCTTTTTTAAACAAATGAGTGATCAGGGGTTTCAAAAAAGAATTTTTATCTCGGCGGGGAACCACGAATTTGACTATGGGGTCCCCGCACCCGGCGCCTTCTCCTCAGGTTTGCTCTGCGCCAACCTTGTGACGCCGGATGATAAGCCCTATTATGTAGCCTTTAAGAGCATCCAGACACGAGAGGGATTGAAGGTGGGCTTTATAGGGTTGCTCCTGGAAAAGAGACGGCGCGTCTTAAGGGCTATTTCCAAGAAAAACCTGAAAATGATCCCCAAACTCACTGCCATAAAACGCTTTCTGCCTCAGATGGGAACGCTGGACCTTACGGTTCTGATGGTCCATGACACGTTGTCCAACATCATCCGGCTGGCGTCTGAACTGCCCGCCGAACTGGGTGTGGATATGATCCTGTCCGGGCATAACCATGTGGTTCTTGAGCAACCCCTGACTGTAAACGGCATCTATATCTTTCAAGCAGGAGCCATGAATAAATTTTACGGTCAGGTGGATCTTGTTGTGGAGGGGGGCAAGATATTATCTTTTAAAAATCGGATCAAAAATATGAGACCGAGCCCTTTGGAACATGAAACCATGCGGGTCAAGGAAAAAGTGGATCAGATGAACGGAAAGACCGTGGCTGTTTTAAAACAATCTCTTTTGGGTGCTTCGGTGCGAAACCGGGAAAACAGTCTTGGCGATTTTGTCACCGATGCCTTTAGATGGGCTACAAAGACGGATGTGGCCATGACGAATAGCGGTTCTCTGAGGATGGATTATCCGGTCTATCCAGGTGAAACCTTTGAACTCAAAGAGGGGCATTTGAGAAGTGTAAGCCCCTTTCAGAACCACCTGGTGGTGGGGGAATTGACAGGGGCACAGATTGTCAGGATCCTTGAGGGTGACGCAATAAATCTTTATAACCAGGTCTCGGGTCTTACATATAAAATAGATCTTCGACGTCCGGAGGGGGAACGGGTGATTGATGTTCAGATCGGGGGAGTTTCCGTCTCTCCGGACCGCACATATACTCTCACCCATAATTCCTATTGTACCCTTCCCGAGAACATGGAACGATATCTCCATTTAAAACCCGGTTCAGTTCAATGGAAAGAAACAGGCCTATTGGACTATCAGGTGCTTATAGACTATGCCGGACACCTGGGGGTCATAGACTATCCGAGCCAGGGGCAGAACAGGATTGTGAAAGTGAGATAGAGCAAAAGTTTCATCCTTGATAAATTCTGCTGCTCGGCCACCAACGACCCGTTTGTGGGTGAATCTTGGAACGTGCCGCTCTGGCAGATGAAAATCCGATAAACCGGTTCAATGTTGCCATGACACGTCCTATCTCCGGGATCAAACATCGGACCCTTGATGATCCCTTCCTCCATGTGGTCCTCTATCAGCCCGAAATCCCTGCCAATACGGGGAATATTGCCCGCCTGTGCGGAGCGGCCGAACTGGTGTTGCATTTGATTCACCCCCTTGGTTTCAGGGTGGATGATAAACACCTCAAGAGGGCTGGGCTGGACTACTGGCATGAGGTCGATGTCCGGCACCATTCCAGTTTTGAAATATTCTTAAAAGAGAAGGGTGAAAACAGACGTCTGTTTGTCTTTAGCCGTCATGCACCTGTCCCTTATACCAGGGCTGAAGTAAAACAGGGTGACTACCTCCTGTTCGGTCGAGAGACCCTGGGGCTGCCGCCGGACATAAAAGAAAAATATCCTTGTTATGCCATACCCATCTGGGGGAATGTCCGGAGTCTGAACCTCTCAACTTCAGTTGGGATCGTGGCCTATCATCATCTCCACAATATGGGAAGATTCTAAAATCTTGGCTTTTGACGCCTTCGCAAGATCCCCAGGATTATTGGGAATCATAATGGTTATTGAGAATTTATAAGGATTATTGGGAATTTATAAATGGGTGAGAGGTAAAGCGATAAAGTGACCAGAAAGAGCATTAAGGTTATCAGGCAGAGCATCAAGATCAAAGGCGCCAGGCAAAATAATCTGAAGAACCTGGACCTTGAAATCCCGCTTAACAAAATCACCGTGGTTACAGGGGTAAGCGGTTCAGGAAAATCCTCTCTGGCCTTTGACACCCTCTACGCCGAAGGCCAACGTAGATATGTGGAGACTTTTTCACCCTACGCACGCCAGTTTATGGAGCGTATGGATCGGCCCGTTGTGGACAGGATTGAGGGCATCCCGCCGGCCATCGCCATCGATCAGAAGGATGCTGTGCGCACCTCCCGCTCCACCGTTGGCACCATGACCGAAATCACCGATTATGTGAAACTGCTCTACCACAGGCTGGGTCAACTCTATTGCAGCGGCTGCGGCAAACCTGTGGTACCCAAAAACCCTGAAGCGGCCTGGAAGACATTAAAGGGCTTGGGTGAAGGGGCCAAGATGGTGATTACATTCCCCTTTCCCGTTAACGGAGCCCCGGCGCAGGAGGTCTTGCTGGAATTGGGACGGCTGGGCTTCTCCCGCCATTTCTCAGGGGACGAGGTCATTTCCCTGGAGGAGTGGGTACCCGGGAGCACGTCTGAAGTGCTTCAAGTAGTGATGGATCGCGTCCTCTTTAAGGAAGATGCCCATGCTCGCATTGTGGATTCCCTGGAGCAGGCCTTTGGTTTTGGCAAAGGAAGGGCAGACGTGTGGTCTGCGTATAAACAGCATTTCTCCTTTAGCGATTCCCTTGAATGCAGCGATTGTGAAATTACATATTCACAGGCTTCACCCAATCTTTTTTCATTTAACAGCCCTGTTGGGGCATGCGAGACCTGCAGGGGTTTTGGCAGGATTATTGATCTTGATCTTGATCTGGTTATCCCGGACCCCTGGCGTTCAATCGAGGAAGGCGCCATCAGACCCTGGGGAAACAATGAAAATGGGCGTAAGGAATTTCGGGATCTCATGGCCTTCTGTGGGCGCGAAAAGATCCCCACTGACAAGCCGTTTCGGAGTCTTTCAAAGGGCTGGAAAACCGCCATTATCGAAGGCACCTCCGGTTTTTATGGGGTCCGGGGGTTCTTCAGATGGCTTGAGCGAAAAACCTACAGGATGCATGTCCGGGTCTTTCTCTCCCGGTATCGCAGCTATAAATTGTGCCCGGAGTGCAAAGGGACACGATTTAAGAAGGAAGCCTTGCTGTATCGAGTGGGCAGGCTGAATATCGGTGAGATCTATGGGTCAAGTGTTGCGGAGGCTCATAGCTTTTTTGAGACGCTGGGGGTCACTCAAAGGGATGAAGCCACCCAACTGGTCCTGGATGAGGTCCGGTGTCGCCTCACCTACCTCAAGAATGTTGGTCTGGAGTACCTTACGCTTGACAGACAGTCCAGAACACTTTCCGGAGGGGAAGTGCAGCG
>JAUVRS010000281.1 GCA_030597505.1 Desulfobacteraceae bacterium | reverse complement strand
GAACCAGCATATACACCGCAACGAGTACCCCCAGAATCGGGGCTATGGGGAGCCCATATTTCATCCAGGTAAAAAAGTCCATTGGCACGCCGTACTCACTCCAGAACCCCATCATTATAACGTTTCGGCCTCCCGCGGCAGGGGATCCCACGCCTCCCACATTGAGAGAATAGCAAAGCGAAAACAGCAGAAATTTTGCCAGCGCAGGGTCGTGTTCTATTCTGCCCCCTGTGCTCCTTGCCGACACTGCTCCAAAATAGACAGCGGCCATGACCGGTGTCATAAACGCACACATGGCGTGTGCGGATATAAATGAACCAACAACGGACATGCTGATACACAAGACAAAGACGGGAACCAGAAACCCCTTGGTCCAGCCCAAAAGCCAGCTCGCAAGTCTCTTGTGCAACCCCACATCCACAACGGCCACACCCATGGCCAGGACCCCCAGCAGAAACATGGGGGCATCCCCCGCAAAGGTCTTGCCTATCATGCCGCGTGGAAGGAGGTGGAGAAAGTAGGCCAGGATAGGCATCAGAATACCGGTCAGCCCGATGGGGATGGCCTCGGTGGCAAAAAAGATGACCGCCATGGGTATGATCCCCAAAACAATCATTGTTTTATGGGCGGCATCCGCGGCGCTGTGAGCCACCTCCCATGATATCATTTTTTTGGCAAACCCGTACTTTTCAACTATCTCAATCATTGAATGGGGCGTTGGAAGGACAAAGGCAATCAGAATAAAGATGCCTGCGCCAGTGCAGATCCAGAGCATTTTGTTGGCCAGGATCCCCGCTCCACCCCCTTGATGCTCCATTTTGTGATCCATAAAGAAGAACCTCCATTCACTGCTGTTCCCTTGCTCCCATAGATTTTAGATCTGAATCGGGATTCAGGTTACGCATGTCTTCATAATTCTAAAGACCTCTGCAACCACATCGGTAAGCCGCAGTACACCGACGATATCTTTCCCCCTGGTCACCAGCAGCGAGTGGTGATGACCCATGATAAGTTGATGTATTGCATGCTCCAGGGTGGCAGTGTCCTCGATATATTCACCCTCGGTAAGGGTATACATAAACTTTTTCACCTTAATCTTGGCAGCCTTGATGGATTTGTCTTTGAGGGGGCTCTCCCAGAGGGGCTGATGTTCCAGCATTGACTTTAGAAATTGAGGGCTAAAGCCGGCCCGGGATAATTTGCCGGGGTCTCCCAGGTCGCCGTATTTTGGCTCGAGAGCGGCGAGCACGTCGTGCTGGCTTACCTTCCCCACGATTTTGTTTTTTTTGTCATACACAAGGATCGCCCGGTGGAGATATTTGTACCGGGTCCGGTCAAGTTTGTTCTGGGCCTCCTCCAAGGCTGCAATTGCCTCGAACAAGGTGGCGTCCTCGGAAACGGTCGCATATTCTTCAAGCGGCACCATCAGGTCTTTTACTTTGATGGTTTTCATGCTACCTCCTTAATTCATAGTGGATTTCCGATTTGATGTTTGGTTTCCAATCGAACATGGCCAGTGATGTGAAAAAAATCACAAGCTTTTTCACTAATTCATATCTTTAGAAACGGCTTAATGCAAGAAAAAATTTTCCTTTAGCCGTTTACCAGTTTTACAACCCTGGAATCTTCAAAATAATCGATGATGTTGAGGCACCCGTAGTCCTGTTGAATCTTGAACATCTCTGCGACGTCCAAACCAAGCGCCTCACAAAGAATGACCCGATTGACGGCCCCGTGGGCAACGATGACAATATCCTTGTCCTTTTGTTCCAACAGGATCTGTTTATAGATTTTTTTTATTCTTTTTGAGAGATGGTCTATGGACTCCCCGCCCCCGGGGGGCCGATAATTGAGTAGATCTGCCTCGCGACTGGTCAGTTCGTCCGGGAAACGACTTCGGATCTCAGACATGGTGAGACCTTCCCAGTCGCCAAAATATATCTCCTTGAGTTCAGGCAAAAAACGGAGCGGAACATTGTGATAGCGGGCTATCAGCCGGGCCCCCGTGGCAGATCTGTTTAAAACGCTGGAATAGATGGCGCCGATGTCTACAAACCGGAGACGTTCTGCCACCTGGTTCATTTGCAACAAACCGATTTCAGTAATGTCGACATCCGTGTGTCCGTAGATGGGAAAATTTTCGTAGCCGTTTATCTGGCCGTGCCTTATAAGATACACCCTGTTGATACGTTTCATGGCCAGGGATAATAGATTCTGGATGCTTCGATGTCAACCACTACCCCATCGTAACTTCTCAATAAGTTCGGAAGAAATAATAGGATATTTGGAGTGGGGTTCGGGTGTTTCTTGAAGGCGCTCTCTCAAATGGGATTTACTTCCGACTTTCGCAGTGGCTGATATTTGACTTTATCAAAACCCCTCAATAATGTATAAGCGCACAGATCATCTGGAAACAATCACTTGCCGGCAGGTGTCGGTTTTCCACCCACAGACAAAAGAACAGAGTAACCGTTCACAGGTTCCCCGCCCTGCGGGATCTTCGACAGAGATTCAACGTTCAGGGTTAAGGACACAGACGGCATTGAAGACCCGAAGTTCTCGATAAAAACATTCATTTTCCAAAATAATTGCCAATGTGGCTTCAAATCTTGGATTAGGTCTGACGAAGCTGACGCTTTTCTCCTAAATACACGTCCCAAACGCAGTCCGGGGACGAGAACGGAACCTTGAACCCCTGAACCTTTGAACCCATGAACGCCTACAGAACTGGATACGTGATATGAATAATTCCCGGGCGGAATGCTTTGGAATCCTGGACAAGGTCTTTCCCGTTGGCAGTGAGGGGCTGAGGGAAATCGTCCCCGCATGTTGTGAATGCCCGGAAAAGGGACCCTGTCTCAAGACGGCCTTAAAGACCAAAGAGGGTCTCGCCCTCAGGGGGGAGGTCCTTGATCGTACCCCTGCCACGGGGTTTGCTGACCGGATCAAAAGATGGTCAGAGAGAAAGGACCTCAGCCGACTCGCCAAACAAAAACAGAGAAAGAGCACATGACCAGGGAGTTGATTTGTCCCTATTGCCGGTTTTCCAAAGCAATCTCCAGGGAAAAGATACCCGAGGGGGCCAAAAGAGTGCTCTGCCCCCAGTGCGGTCAACGCTTTGACCTCTCAATTCCGGAAGCCTCTCCCCGCCCGGCCATTGACGGAGTTGCGGCGGTCAATGGGTTTGAAAGCCCCGGTGAAGAACCCGGGATGGGCAATTCGAGGGATGGGGCCCCTTGGGAGAAACGGGACCGGGTAGGCCTTTGGCAGGGGACCTGGCAGACGCTCAAGGGAGTTCTCTTTTCTCCGGGAAAGCTGTTTACGGGCCTCACATTCACCGACGGCATAAAGGAACCCCTTGCCTTTGGTCTTTTGATTGGCTCGATCGGCAGCATGTTTACCCTGTTCTGGCAGTTTCTGATGTTCTCAGGGGGAATATCCGCCTTTGATTTATCTGTTTTGGGCCAGTTCCCGATCGGTCTTGTTTTCGCGGTCTTGCTGGTTTTCGTCCCCATCTTTGTGACAGCAGGTATCTTTTTTTATACCACGGCCTTGCACTTGCTACTGCTTATTGTCAGGGGAGGAGGAAATGGTTACGAGGCCACTTTTAGGGTGGTGTCCTATTCCCAGGCAACCCAGGTGCTGGGTCTTGTTCCTGTTATTGGCAGCTGGATTGGCGGGGTCTGGCAGGTGGTTGTCCAGATAATCGGATTGCGCGAAATCGATGACACAGCCTAGTTAAGGGTGATCCTCGCTTTTTTGATCCCGGTGGCGCTCTTATTCCTCCTGGCGATTGCGGTGATGGTCCCCTTGTTTATATATTTTTTTGGAGAGACGACCGTATGACCCAAATAAACCGTATGAATGGTGGGGGGTTGCGGGTTTTGTGTTTCACGTTCAGGGACGAACCTTGAACCTTAAACTTTT